>CAVFMZ010000075.1:0-13766 GCA_963623675.1 Firmicutes bacterium CAG:176
TATCTGCTCGGTATACCATTACAGCGGATGACACCATTGATTCCGTCAAGCTGGTGTTATCCTATGACAAAGATCAGGTAACTTATATGTCCGGAAGCGGCGGCAACAACTTCTCCGGAAACGGTGGAAACGGTACGGTAGAGTTATCCAGTAAGCCGGGTACCGACAGCGCTTCTTTTGAAGTTATTTTCCGTGGAAATGAGGACGGTGATACCACCGTTACCATCAGCTCCTGTGTCATTGAGAGCAATGGAGAGCAGATTGATGCACTGACCGGCGAGAGCGTGAGCAGCGAGCAGACCTCTTCTGATTCCGATGAGGAGAGCGAAGAGGATGAAGGAAAAGCAAGCTTTGTCATCGACGACCGTACATTCTACGTACGCCGCCCGGATGACATTGAAGGCTTTACTGCACAGCATATGACCATTCAGGGCTATGACTGCAGAGTACTGAAGAGCGATACCCTGGATCTGTATGTGGTAAAACTGATCAGTGATAACGGAAGTTATCGTGATAATTTTGTTTACAATCCGGAAAATGACAGCGTCATTCCCTTTGTACAGATGCAGAGCGGAAATGATACGGTTATCTTTATTGAACCGGATGAGAATGAAGTTCCGACCCGTTACACTTATGTAGATCTGGGATGGGGTCCGAAATATACCATTCCTGCTTATAAGCACTACAATCTGGATGGTGTAGATGAGATTCAGGATGACTCCAACCGTTATCTGGTCTATGGTATTAATCAGGATGGAGAGAAGAACTGGTATAATTTCGATTATGATAAGAATTCCCTGCAGCTTTTTGACAGTGTGGCTTATCAGGGTGAGCAGGATTATATTACCGAGCTGGAGACCAAGGAAGACGGACTCCGTGAGGAACTGAGCTGGCAGGCACAGAGATACAATCAGGATATGGGCCGCCGTCTGGTCATCATTCTGGTACTGACTCTGCTGGCCATTGTCTTTGGAAATGTGGCAGTGTTCCAGCATCTGCGTATGAAGAAAATGCAGCCGGCAGAACCGGAAGAATATGAGGATGACGAGGAATCCTCCGGGAAAGAAAAAGAGACCGGTTCCCTGATCGTGGGAGATCTGGAGGAAAACGAGACGGATTTCACCGATCCGGGCGATGACGACGATGATCTGGAGATCATTGATCTGGACGATACGGACGACGAAGAATAGAAAAACAAATGAGAACTGCCATCGGAATGAACGCCGGTGGCAGTCTTTTTTCGTATAGAAAACTTCGTTTCCGGAAAATAAAGACGGTGGTTGACCGGAACAGACAATACTGTTATACTGTTCGTATAACAGTATGATATACAAAGGACAGGTGATACCATGTATCTGGAAATTGATTTTAACAGTGACGAGGCATTTTATGTGCAGCTCTGTAATCAGATTATTATCGGAATTGCCACATCCCGACTGCAGGAGGGGGATCCCCTTCCCAGTGTGCGGCAGCTGGCAGACCAGATTGGAATTAACATGCATACGGTGAACAAGGCCTATTCCATTTTACGGCAGGAGGGCTATATCCGTCTGGACCGGAGAACCGGAGCTGTCATTGCCGTGGATGCAGATAAGATCAGGGCGCTGGAAGATATGAAAAAAGAGCTTCTGATGACGTTAGCCAAAGGAAGCTGCAGAAATATTACAAGAGAAGAAGTGCATCAGCTGATCGACGAGATTTATGAAGAATATGCTGGATAAGGAGGATTGCTGATACGATGGGTATGTATACGGAACAGGCAGAATCAGCCCTGAAGCGGGCACAGAAGATTTCTGCAAGAATGCAGCATCCCTATACGGGAACAGAACACATTCTGCTGGGACTTCTGGACGAGAAGGACAGTACAGCAGGGCAGGTGCTTGCCGGTGCCGGGGTGACCCGTAAGGGATTGGAGGAGATGATTGACCAGCTCATCGCGCCGGAAGGCGGCGTGCTGCTGGAAGAAGGAAGAGGCTTTACGCCCCGCGCGAAAAAGATTCTGGACGATGCGGTGGCAGAAGCGAAGCGGTTTCACGAAGAACAGGCAGGAACGGAGCATATTCTCATTGCTATTTTAAAGGACGGGGAATGCGTGGGTTACCGCCTTTTAAATACCATGAATATCCATCTGCGGGAGCTTTACACGGCGCTGGTGGCTTCCATGGGTGAGAGGGCTTCTGAATATAAGGACGAGGCAAAAAATACCGGCACCCAGACACTGGAGCAGTTCAGCCGGGATCTGACCGCCCTTGCGGAGGATGGAAAGCTGGATCCGGTCATCGGACGGGAAGAGGAGATCCAGAGAGTGATCCAGGTGTTAAGCCGCCGTACCAAGAACAATCCCTGCCTGATCGGTGAGCCGGGCGTAGGAAAGACCGCCATTGTGGAAGGACTTGCAGCGAGAATCGCCGAGGGAAGAGTGCCGGAGACCATCCGGGACAAAAGGCTCTGCATTCTGGATCTGACTGCCATGGTGGCAGGTTCCAAGTACCGGGGCGAATTTGAGGAACGAATTAAAAATGTCATTGACGAAGTGCGCCGGGACGGTCAGGTACTGCTGTTTATTGATGAACTGCATACCATTATCGGAGCCGGTGGCGCGGAGGGCGCTATGGATGCGTCCAATATTCTGAAACCGGCCATGGCCAGAGGCGAGATCCAGATTATCGGAGCCACTACGCTGGAAGAATATCGGAAGCATATTGAGAAGGATGCGGCACTGGAGCGCCGGTTCCAGCCGATAACGGTGGAAGAAGCAGGCGTGGAGCAGACCATTGAGATTTTAAAAGGACTTCGCCCTTATTATGAGAAACATCATCAGGTGACCATTACGGACGAGGCGCTGGAGGCAGCGGCCAGACTTTCTGAGCGATATGTGAATGACCGGTTCCTGCCGGATAAAGCCATTGACCTGATGGACGAGGCGGCAGCAGGTCTGAAAATCGGCCGCTACGATAAAACAGAAAGCCAGGCAGAAAAGAACTGTGAACTTCCGAAGGTAAGAGAAGAGCTGGAGCAGGCGCTGATCCGGGGAGATCTGGAAGCAGCCAGAGCCAGCCGGATCCGGCTGGAGGAACTGGAACAGGCGGAGGAGCGCCACACTTCCCACAGAGGAAAGAGAACGCCGGTGCTTACCGAGGCCCAGATCGCAGATACGGTGTCCAAGTGGACGAAGATTCCGGTGCAGCGGCTGGCAGAGGCAGAGTCCCAGCGATTAAGAAGACTGGAACAGACCCTTCACAAACGGGTGATCGGACAGGATGAAGCGGTATCCGCGGTGGCAAAGGCGGTAAAGAGAGGCCGTGTAGGCTTAAAGGATCCTAAACGCCCCATCGGTTCCTTCCTGTTCTTAGGACCTACAGGTGTTGGTAAGACGGAACTTTCCAAAGCGCTGGCGGAGGTGTTATTTGGAAAGGAAGATGCGCTGATCCGGGTTGATATGTCCGAGTACATGGAGAAGCACAGCGTGGCAAAGATCATCGGTTCCCCGCCGGGATATGTAGGTCATGATGACGGCGGACAGTTGAGTGAAAAAGTACGGAGAAATCCCTACGCGGTCATTCTGTTCGATGAGATCGAAAAAGCGCATCCGGATGTATTTAACATTCTGCTGCAGGTGCTGGATGACGGACATATTACAGATTCCCAGGGACGGAAAGTAGATTTCAAAAATACCGTCATTATTATGACGTCCAATGCGGGAGCGGGAGCCATTGTATCTCCGAAGAAACTGGGCTTTGCCTCCGCGGAGGATGCAAAACAGGATTACGAATTCATGAAGAACAGTGTCATGAATGAGGTAAAACAGATTTTCAAACCGGAGTTTTTAAACCGTATTGACGAGACTCTGGTCTTCCATACCCTGCAGAAAGACGAGATTGCAAAGATTGCGGGACTTCTGCTGGAGGAACTGACCAAACGGTGCAGGGATCAGCTTTCCATCGAGGTTTCTTTCAAGGATTCCGTGAGAAAATGGCTGGCAGAGACCGGATACGATGCCAAATACGGTGCACGTCCGCTGAAACGTGTGATTCAGAATAAGCTGGAAGATCCCATGGCAGATGAGATTCTGACCGGAAAGATTAAAAATGGAGATCATGTGGACGTGAAAGTGGTCAATGGAAAAGTGAAGATTTCTGTCAGGGAAGAGGGCTGAACATGAAAAAGAATGCAACCGTTTTCTTCTGTCAGGAGTGCGGATATGAATCGGCAAAATGGCTGGGCCAGTGCCCGGCCTGCCATGAGTGGAACACCTTTGCGGAAGAACCGAAAGCCCCCTCTTCCAGAGGAAAGAGTGCAGGTGGAAGTTCCAGAAGAGAAGGGACGAAAGAACCTGTCTCATTAAAACATATTGATTCCGACAGCCAGTCCCGGATTTCCACGGGGATGGCAGAACTGGACCAGGTACTGGGCGGCGGTATTGTGCCGGGTTCTCTGGTGCTGGTAGGCGGAGATCCTGGTATCGGTAAATCCACACTGCTTTTGCAGGTATGCCGGAATCTGGCGGAGCGGCTTGACCAGGTGCTGTATATTTCCGGAGAGGAATCCTTGCAGCAGATCAAGCTTCGTGCCATGCGGATCGGAGAATTCACCGATTCCATGAAGCTTCTGTGTGAGACTAATCTGGCGGATATCGAGGACGTGGTTCTGAAGAAAAAGCCGAATGTGGTCATAATCGATTCCATCCAGACCATGTTCCAGGAAGATATTTCCTCTGCACCGGGCAGTGTATCTCAGGTGCGGGAAGCTACCGGCGTGCTCATGCGTCTGGCAAAGGAGCAGAACATTGCCATTTTTATTGTAGGTCATGTAACCAAAGAAGGAACCGTGGCAGGACCGCGAGTGCTGGAACATATGGTGGATACGGTGCTTTATTTTGAGGGTGACCGTCATGCTTCCTACCGTATCTTACGGGGCGTGAAAAACCGGTTTGGTTCCACTAATGAGATCGGCGTTTTTGAAATGACGGACAAAGGCCTTCGGGAAGTAGCGAATCCGTCAGAATATATGCTGAGCGGAAAACCGGAGGGAGCTTCCGGTTCTGTAGTGGTATGTACTATGGAAGGAACCAGACCCATGTTATTGGAAGTGCAGGCGCTGGTCTGCAGGACCAATTTCGGACTGCCCAGAAGAACGGCGGCCGGCATGGATTACAACCGCCTCAATCTTCTCATGGCGGTGCTGGAAAAAAGGCTCAATCTTCCGTTGTCCGGATACGATGCCTATGTGAACATTGCAGGCGGCGTGAAGCTCAATGAACCGGCCATGGATCTGGGTCTGGTGCTGGCAGTCATTTCCAGTTACCGGGATGTGTCCATTCCGGATAAGACACTTGTGTTCGGGGAAGTGGGCTTAAGTGGCGAGGTACGGGCAGTCAGCATGGCGGCACAGCGGGTGCAGGAGGCAAGACGTCTGGGATTTAACCGGATTATTCTGCCGAAAGCCTGTATGGACCAGATCAGACATTCGGAAGGGGTACGTCTGGTGGGGGTATCCACCGTCAGAGATGCCATGGAGGCAATAGGATAACGAAAAAAATTCGATTTTTCCGAATTTTATCATTGACACAGTCGAGGGGTTGTGATAAACTAACGTAGTGTCAGTGATACACAGGGATATAGTTCAGTTGGTAGAACGTTGGTCTCCAAAACCAAATGTCGAGGGTTCGAGTCCTTCTGTCCCTGCTAAGGCTTCGGAATTTTTGTTTCCGGAGCCATTTTTTTATCGTATAAAAATTCATTTCCATACGATAAAAAAACGCTCCGCGAGGATCGCACTGCGGCGGTATGGAATTATGTTGCAATAGCAACCCGCTGCAGGCGGAGAATCTCGCAAGCGAGATTCTAATTCACTCTGCAAAGAGCAATGTTTGGGTAGGATGGAAAGGAATACAATACATGAAACGAGCATTGGTATGGATGATGACCGGTATGATGCTTCTGACCGCAGGCTGCGGACAGACAGTATCCACGGAGGAGGCAGCATCGGAAGAACCAAAGGTGATTGATATGGAAACGGAAGAAGAGACGGCGGAGGAGCCGGAGGAAACACTTCCGGAACGGACGAAAAAGGGAGAGCGGCTGGAAGAGATTCAGAAGTCCGGCGTGCTGCTCATTGGTATTTCACCGGATTATGCGCCATTTGCATTTAAGACCACCGACGAAGAAGGCAGGGAAGTCTGTGCGGGTTCTGATGTGGAGCTGGGGACGTATCTGGCACAAGGACTTGGTGTACAGGCAGAATTTGTGAAAATGGAATTTGACGACTGCCTGAAAGCGGCGAAGGAAGGCACCGTGGATCTGGTGCTGCTGGGCATGCTCCCGGAGGAAGACCGTACCGCTTATGTGGATTTTACAGACAGCTACTATGAGCCGGGGGAGCAGGTACTTCTGGTGCGGAAGACCCAGGCGGAGAAATTTAAGACCCTGGATGATTTTGCAGGAAAGACGGTGGAAGTACAGTATGGTTCCCTGCAGGCTCAGCTGGTAACGGAGCAGCTGCCGGAGAGTTACATGGAACTTTCCGATACGGCGGAAGACGGTGTGTTCCAGGTTCGGATTGGAAAAGCAGATGCAGTGGCACTGGATGGAAATCTGGCAGAAGATGTTCTGGCGGAAAATGACGAACTTGCTCTGGCAAAAGCCGAATTTACCTATGACCAGGAAGGCGTTGTGGCTGGTGTGGTCAAAGGAGAAAGCGAACTGCTTGAGAAGATCAATGAGCTGATCGAAAAGGCTGTGGGAGAGAAGATGTACCTTCAGTGGCTGGATGCGGCCACGGCACAGGCAAGACCGTAAATTTACTTTTGCAGGCAAACATGTTATAGTAAAAGAGAATTGGGGAAAGGAAGTGAAGGCCATGAGAGAGATCAGGGCCGGACAGTTTTACAGACATTTTAAAGGTGGGCTGTACCAGGTAGCAGCCGTTGCGACTCACACGGAGACAGGGGAGAATCTGGTGATCTATCAGGCATTGTACGGAGATTATGGGGTATATGCAAGACCCTATGAGATGTTTAACAGTGAAGTGGACCGGGCAAAATATCCGGATGCAGGGCAGACTTATCGGTTTGAACTGGTGGAACCGGGGAAAGAAGAATCAGGAGAAGAACCGGAAAAACAGCCGGAAAGCGTGAGCAGACCGGAACAGTCCACTGAGCAGAAGACAGAGCAGGAGGCTCCGAAAGAGGCAGAGGCTGAGCAGAAGCCGGAAGATTTGGAAGCAGGAGGCGTGAATCCGATTCTTCTGGAATTTCTGGATGCAGATACATTAGAGCAGAAACTTCATATTCTGACAGTTTACCGGAATAAGATGGATGAATCCCTGCTCAACAGCATTGCCATTTCGTTGGATCTGGTAGTGGAGAAAAAAGGATTGCAGGAGATGTATGACGAGATCATCAACTGCCTGTCTATGATGAAACATTTTGAATGCAACCGTTTTCGGTAAAATATGCAGTAAAAAAGGAGAGAAGAAAATGGCAGAAAATACATGCAGCAGCTCCGGATCCTGTTCCAGAGAGAGCTGTGAAGGATGTCCAAGCGCAGCAAAGGCACAGCAGCCGCAGAGCATGCTTGCACCGGCGAATCCGAAATCCCACGTACACAAGGTGATTGGTGTTGTCAGCGGTAAAGGCGGCGTTGGTAAATCCATGGTAACCGCATCTCTGGCAAACCAGATGGCAGCCCAGGGATACAAGGTAGGAATTCTGGATGCGGATATTACGGGACCGTCCATTCCGAAGATGTACGGTGTTCACGGCCCGGCAGAGATGGATGGAGATTTTATCAAACCGGTCATGACCGCTAATGGCATTGAGGTCATGTCCATCAATCTGCTTCTTCCGGATGAGGAGTCTCCGGTCATCTGGAGAGGACCGATCCTTGCCAATATGGTAAAACAGTTCTGGAGCGACGTGGTATGGGGCGAGCTGGATTTCCTGTTCGTAGATATGCCGCCAGGAACCGGTGACGTTCCGCTGACCGTATTCCAGTCTATTCCGGTAGACGGGATTGTGATGGTAACTTCCCCGCAGCAGTTGGTAAGCCTCATTGTAAAGAAAGCGCTGAACATGGCAGAGAGCATGCACATTCCGGTGCTTGGTCTGGTGGAGAACTACAGTTATGTGGTCTGTCCGGATTGCGGAAAAGAATTTAAGATCTTCGGAGACAGCGGTCTGGATGCGCTGGCAGAGGAACTGGATCTTCCGATTCTGGGACGGATGCCCATCGAGCCGAAGCTGGCAGAACTGGCAGACGGTCATTTTGACCAGGCTGAGAACCAGTATCTGTCCATGGCAGAAGGCCTTTTGATGGCTCTGGAAGGTTAAAAAAACTGCCGCACTGAAGTTCAGTGCAGCAGCCAGAAATCTTTGACAACAGCAAAAAATTCCCGCAGCAGGTTGGCTGGCTGGGTGATGAGATCACCTTTGGCCGGAATGCCTGCTGCATTTTTGTATCCGAGGGTTTCCGAAAGGTGCAGTGCCCGGCAGATGTGAAATCCGTTGCTCACAATGCCCACGGAAGCATCTTCGGGAAGAAGTGCTTTGGAAAAGATCAGATTTTCCCGGGTGTTGGTGGACTGGTCTTCCATAAGAATCCGGTCTTCCGGAAATCCTTTTTTCAGGAGATAGTCTTTCATGGCCGAAGCTTCCGTGCAGGGTTCGTTGCTGCCTTTGCCGCCGGAGACAATGAGAATGGTATCCGGATTTTCGGAAGCATAGGCATAAGCCCGGTCCAGGCGGAGAGCCAGTGCCCGGCTGGGGCCGGTGGACCGCACGTGGGCGCCCAGTACGATGATATAATCAAGGTCTGCAGGGGGCGTCTGCACAGCGCCTTTTAAAATCATGCCTTCCACCCCTGCGAACAGAAGAAGGCAGACTGCCGTCAGGGCGAGCAGCAGCATCCGGATGGCGGCTGGCAGATGGGAGAAAAATCCCACATGGAAAAGCCGGGAGACAAGGAAGCAGCCGATGGACATGGCAGGCCAGATGAGATAAAAAGCGGAAGTAAATCCGCTGTAAAGCAACAGCATCACAAAATACAGCAGGCAGCATCCGCCCGCAGTGAGAAAAAACAAAGTCATAATGATCATTTTCCTTTCTATAGTTAAGGTCAGTCTACCACAGAATGAGCGGGAGTGCATCAAAGAAAGTGTACCTCGACAAGAAACAGGGAAAATGTTAAAATAAAAAAATTGAACAAGTGTATTATTTATCAGGAGGATTCTGATTCATGAAAGCGTTGATTTTAAATTCCGGTCTGGGAAGACGGATGGGAGTGCTGACGTCTGAGCATCCCAAATGCATGACGGAGGTGTCCAGTCAGGAGACCATTTTAAGCCGTCAGCTGCGCCAGATCGCAGAGGCGGGAATTGAGGAAGTGGTCATGACCACCGGACTCTTTGACCAGGTGCTGGAGCAGTATTGCAAGAGCCTGGATCTGCCCCTTACCTATACCTTTGTAAAAAATCCGATCTATGATAAGACCAACTATATTTATTCCATTTACTGTGCGCGAGAGGCATTGAAGGATGATGATATCCTGCTCATGCACGGAGATCTGGTCTTTGAAAATGCCGTTCTTGACCAGGTACTGGCAAGTGAGGACAGCTGTATGACTGTCAGCTCTACCGTTCCGCTGCCGGAGAAGGATTTCAAGGCGGTCATTCATGACAACCGCATTGAAAAAGTGGGCATTGAATTTTTCGAGGATGCACGGGCAGCCCAGCCTCTTTACAAACTGAAAAAAGAGGACTGGAAGATCTGGCTTGACCGGATCGAGACGTTCTGCGAGCGGGAGGAAACATCCTGCTATGCAGAGAATGCATTCAATGAAGTATCGGATCAGTGCCTGATCCGTCCGCTGGATGTAGAGGACAGCCTTTGCGCGGAGATTGACAATCCGGAGGATTTGGAAAAGGTATCTGCCCGTCTGAAAGAGGTGGAGAACCGCACCGTTTATATGTGTTTTTCTGCAGATATGCTTCATAGCGGACACATTGCCATTATCAGAAAGGCAGCCCGCCTTGGCAAACTGGTCATCGGCGTGCTCTCTGACGAGGCCGTCATCAGTTATAAACGTTATCCGTTGCTTCCCTATACTGAGCGGAAGGCTTTATTTGAAAATATCCGCGGTGTCAGCCGGGTAGTGGAACAGAAGACCTTAAGCTACAAAGAAAATCTGGAGAAATATAAACCGGATTACGTGGTACACGGTGACGACTGGGTGACCGGATTTCAGAAACCGGTCCGTGAGGAAGTGCTGGAGATTCTGAAGACTTATGGCGGAAAACTGGTGGAATTCCCTTATTCCAGGGATGAGAAATACAAAGCGCTGGAAAACCGCGCAAGAGCCGATCTTTCCCTGCCGGATGTACGCCGTGCACGGTTGAGAAAAGCCATTGCCATGAAAGGCACCATCAGTGCACTGGAGGCACACAGCGGCCTTACAGGACTGATTGTGGAAAATACCGTCGTTTACCAGAACGGAGAGGCAAGACAGTTTGACGCCATGTGGGTCAGCTCCCTGTGCGACTCTACCGCAAAAGGCAAACCGGATATTGAACTGGTGGATATGACTTCTCGTTTCCGCACCATTGACGATATCATGGAAGTTACCACGAAGCCGATTATTTTCGACGGAGATACCGGCGGAATGATTGAGCATTTTGTCTATACAGTCCGTACACTGGAGCGTATGGGCGTGTCCGCAGTGATTATTGAGGACAAGACAGGACTTAAGAAAAATTCTCTGTTTGGAACGGAAGTAAAACAGACGCAGGATTCCATTGAGCATTTCTGTGAGAAGATCAAAGCAGGAAAACGTGCACAGAAGTCCAAGGAATTTATGGTCATTGCACGTATTGAGAGCCTGATTCTGGAGCAGGGCATGGAAGATGCACTGACCCGTGCTTTCGCTTTTGTGGAAGCCGGAGCTGATGGTATCATGATTCACAGCCGCAGACCGGAACCGGATGAGATCTTTGAATTCGTGGAGAAATTCAGAAGCAAAGATCAGGTAACGCCGATTGTGGTAGTGCCGACGTCTTTCAATCAGGTGACCGAGGAAGAGTTCAAGGCACGCGGCGTGAACATTGTCATCTATGCAAACCATCTGACCAGAACCGGATTCCCGGCTATGCAGAATGCGGCAAAGACCATTCTGGAGCATCATCGTGCCAAAGAATGCGACGCTCTGTGTATGCCGTTTAAAGACATTATCCGGCTGATTCCGGAGGAGGATTAATTGATTATGGGACAGAAGATTTTCCGGGAGCCGGAACTTATGGAAGTGCTCTCTGAAATTCAGAAGGAGCGGGACGTTCATCAGGTACTTCTGGTGTGCGGAGCATCTTTCCGGAGACAGAAGCTTTATGAAACACTGTGCGGTACGCTGAAAGAGCTTGGCATCCTTCTGACGGAGTTTTCGGATTTTGCACCGAATCCCAAATATGAATCGGTGATTGCGGGAATCGAAGCTTACAGACAGCATCATTGCGACATGATCATAGCAGCAGGCGGCGGAAGCGCCATGGACGTGGCGAAATGCATTAAGCTGTTTGCATTTATGAATCTGGCGGAGAACTGTCTCACCCAGGAAATTGTGGCAAATGACATTCCGCTGCTGGCTATTCCCACCACGGCGGGAACCGGAAGTGAGGCCACCCGTTTTGCAGTCATTTATTATGAGGGAAATAAGCAGTCGGTGAACCACACCAGTTGCATCCCGGAATATGTGCTCATGGACCCGGAGCTTCTTGCCACCCTTCCCATGTATCAGAGAAAGGCCACCATGCTGGACGCACTCTGCCATGCAGTGGAATCCTTCTGGTCGGTCAATGCCACGGAAGAGAGTCAGAAATATGCGGCGGAGGCCATTCAGTTGGTATTAAAAGAGAAAGAAGCTTATCTTGCCAACACGCCGGAAGGAAATGAGCAGATGCTGCTGGCTGCCAATCTGGCAGGAAAAGCCATCAATTTCACCCAGACAACGGCGGGACATGCCATGGCTTACAAGTTGACCACCCTTTACGGTCTGGCCCACGGCCATGCGGTGGCGCTCTGCGTGGAGCAACTCTGGCCCTATATGGTACGCCATACGGAAAACTGCATGGATGAAAGAGGAACGGCATATCTGAATGAAATGTTCCGGAAACTGGCAGAGGTTATGGGCTGCGGCAGCGCGGAAGAGGCGGCGGAAGCTTATGGCCGGTTCTATGAGGAACTTTCTCTGGAGCGCCCGTCCCTTCAGCATCCGGAAGAACTGAAGGTACTGGCAGGATCCGTCAATCCGGTGCGCCTGAAAAATAATCCGGTGCGCCTTGACGCAGAGACACTTCGGGCATTATATATGGAAATATGTAACTAGTCAGAGCCATGCAAAACTACGTTCTGCGAATGCTTGCATTCAAGCAGACAAGTAGTTTTATATGGCGAAGTAACCACATAAGCAAAAGTAAAGCTGTGTAGCAGCGATTTTGCGAATGGGGTTCTGAATAGTCACGCACACATAAAAAGAAGAACAATAGAGGAAAATTTATGCAGGCAGAAACATTTGTGAAGGTACTGGGTGCGGATTTCTATGCAGGAGTCCCGGATTCCCAGCTGAAAGCACTGTGCAATTATCTCATGAATACCTACGGCATTGATCCGAAACATCATGTGATCGGCGCCAACGAAGGAAACTGTGCCGCACTGGCAGCAGGTTATCATCTGGCAACCGGAAAGGTGCCGGTGGTCTATATGCAGAATTCCGGAGAAGGAAATATCATCAATCCGGCAGCTTCCCTGCTCAATGACAAAGTGTACGCCATTCCGGTGATTTTTGTGGTTGGCTGGAGAGGCGAACCGGGCATTCATGACGAACCCCAGCATATTTATCAGGGTGAAGTGACCGTAAAACTACTGGAAGATATGGATATCAAGACCTTTGTAGTTGGAAAAGAGACCACAGAGGAAGAACTGGCAGAGGCCATGGCAGAGTTTCAGAAGGTACTCTCGGAAGGAAAAGATGTGGCATTTGTGATCCGCAAGGGCGCTCTTTCCTATGATGGAAAAGTTGTTTATAAAAATGACTGCACCATGAAGCGGGAAGAGATTATCCGCCATATTATCGCTGTATCCGGGGACGATCCGGTGGTTTCCACCACAGGAAAGGCCAGCCGGGAGCTATTTGAATTAAGAGCGGCAGCAGGACAGGGACATGAACATGATTTCCTGACCGTCGGTTCCATGGGACACAGTTCTTCCATTGCACTGGGAATTGCTTCTCAGAAGCCGGAGAAGAAGATCTGGTGCATCGATGGCGACGGCGCGGTGCTTATGCACATGGGAGCCATGGCCGTGCTCGGAGCAGAGTATCCGGAAAATATGGTTCATGTGGTCATCAATAATGGCGCCCACGAGACCGTAGGTGGCATGCCCACTGTGGCAGCAAAGATTGACCTTCCGGCCATTGCAAAAGGCTGCGGTTATCCCTATGCAGTGAGCGTGGATAACTTTGAACAGCTGGATCAGGAACTGAAGGCTGCGAAAGAGCGGAATGCGTTGAGTCTTATTGAAGTGAAATGTGCCATCGGAGCCAGGGATGATCTGGGTCGCCCGACAACCACAGCGCGGGAAAATAAAGAGAACTTTATGGAATTTCTGAAAACCGAATAGTGAAAGGTGCAGTTCACAGGGATGCATATGCGTGGAAGTGACAGGCTGTGAGCGGAACCGCTCGCGCTAAGTCCTCGATCCAGCGGTACTAACATTCGAACGTCGC
>CAVFMZ010000076.1:0-6241 GCA_963623675.1 Firmicutes bacterium CAG:176
CAGCATCTGACCGGTCATCAGGAATTTATGGGACTGGATTTTCAGGTGTCAGAAGATGTGCTGGTGCCGAGACAGGACACGGAAGTGTTGGTGGAGGAAGTGTTAAAATATATGCACTCCGGCATGCGGGTACTGGATATGTGTACCGGGTCCGGATGTATTTTACTGAGTACCCTGAAACTGGCAGCGGAGTTAAACGGCTGCAGGGATCTTCAGGGAACCGGCGCAGATCTTTCGGAAAAAGCGCTGCGGATTGCGGAGCAGAACAGGGAACACCTTGGGCTCATCGGAAATGTTGCACTGGTACGGAGTAATTTGTTTGAAAACATAAGCGGAACTTACGACATCATCGTATCCAATCCGCCTTATATTGCTTCGGAAGTAATCCCGACACTTTCTGAGGAGGTAAAAGATCACGAACCCATGATGGCGCTGGACGGCGGCACGGACGGTCTTGATTTTTACCGTATAATTATAGAAAAAAGTCCGTCATATCTGACGATGGGAGGCATGCTCTTCTTCGAGATCGGATATGATCAGGGAAACTCCGTCAGTCAGCTGATGGAGAAGGATTTTGAAGATATACATGTAATCAGAGACCTGGCAGGCCTTGACCGGGTCGTATATGGAATTTGCAAGGCGCAAAAGTAATGGAGGAAAGACATGTTTGATAAACTGGAAGACCTGGTAAGACGGTATGAAGAGATTACCAACGAACTGACAGAGCCGTCTGTGGTAAATGATCAGAACCGGTTCCGGAAGCTCATGAAGGAACAGTCCGATCTGCAGCCGCTGGTAACGGCCTATACAGAGTATAAGAAATGTCAGGAGACAGAGGAAGAGAGCGTTTCCATGCTGGAGAGCGAGTCCGACGAGGAAATGCGCGAGATGCTGAAGGAAGAACTTTCCGAGGCAAAGAAGAGAATCGTGGAGCTGGAGAAAGAACTGAAGATTCTCCTTCTTCCGAAAGACCCCAACGATGACAAGAACGTTATCGTGGAGATCCGTGCAGGTGCAGGCGGAGACGAGGCAGCTCTTTTCGCAGCCGAGATTTTCCGTATGTATGTACACTATGCAGAGTCCAGAAGATGGAAAGTCGAAGTCATGGAGTCCGATGAGATCGGTATCGGCGGTATGAAGAGCGTGACCTTTATGATTACCGGTCAGGGCGCTTATTCCGTGATGAAATACGAGTCCGGTGTACACCGTGTACAGCGTGTACCGGAGACGGAGTCCGGCGGAAGAATCCATACTTCCACCATCACCGTGGCAGTGATGCCGGAGGCGGAGGAAGTGGATGTACAGATCGATGAGAAAGATATCCGAATCGACGTTATGCGTGCATCCGGTAACGGTGGACAGTGTGTCAACACCACCGACTCCGCAGTACGTCTGACCCACTACCCGACCGGAATTGTGGTATACAGCCAGACCGAGAAATCCCAGCTCCAGAACAAGGCAAAAGCATTTGCCCTCTTAAGAGCAAAGCTTTACGATATCGAGTGCCAGAAAGCTCACGACGCCGAGGCCGAGGCCAGAAGAAGTCAGATCGGTACCGGAGACCGTTCTGAGAAGATCCGTACCTACAACTTCCCGCAGGGACGTGTGACCGACCATCGTATCAACCTGACCCTGTATAAGCTTGATAAAATTATGGATGGCGACATTCAGGAGATTATTGATGCATGCATCGCAGCCGATCAGGCAGCGAAGTTGGCAAAAATGAACGAATAAGCACGAACGCATAAGAGAATGAAGGATGAGACGGCAAGTTTACTTGCAGGTCTCATTTTTCATTCTCTTGTATGTGAGTCAAACGAACACCGAAACGCAGCAAAGCGGAGTTGAGGTGAGCGTTCGTGCGTATGCGGGGCATTTTATACTTTTTTAAGTTGAAAAAACTCCTCTGATTGCATATAATAAGATGAATCTGTGTGTAAAAATAAGTATTTATGAAGTTAAGGGATAGTAAGGAGAAAAATATGGGAAAATATTTTGGAACCGACGGCTTCCGTGGGGAAGCAAACGTAAATCTGACCGTAGAGCACGCTTACAAAGTAGGCCGCTTCCTGGGATGGTATTACGGACAGGAGCACAAAGCACAGGTAGTCATCGGAAAAGATACCCGAAGATCCAGCTATATGTTTGAGTATTCCCTGGTTGCAGGACTGACTGCATCAGGCGCAGATGTCTATCTTCTGCATGTAACCACCACGCCCAGCGTATCCTATGTGGTACGTACCGAGGGCTTTGACTGCGGTATCATGATTTCTGCAAGCCATAACCCGTTCTATGATAACGGAATCAAGATCATCAACGGCAGCGGCTATAAACTGGAAGCAGATGTGGAGCAGAAGATCGAGGATTATATTGACGGCAAGACCGGGGAAATCCCGTTCGCTACCAGAGAAAATATTGGAAGAACCGTAGATTTTGCAGCAGGAAGAAACCGTTACATCGGTTATCTCATTTCCCTGCCAACCAGATCCTTCAAGACCATGAGAGTCGGTCTGGACTGCTCTAACGGAAGTGCATCTGCCATTGCAAAGAGTGTATTTGATGCACTGGGTGCAAAGACCTATGTCATTCACAATGAGCCGGATGGCACCAATATCAACAAAGACTGCGGTTCCACTCATATCGAGAGCCTGCAGGCATTTGTAAAAGAAAACGGACTGGACGTGGGATTTGCTTACGACGGAGATGCAGACCGCTGTCTGGCTGTCGACGAGCACGGCAACGTGGTAGACGGAGACCTGATTCTCTATGTATGCGGTAAATATTTAAAAGAGATCGGACAGCTGAAAGACGATATGATCGTAACGACCGTAATGTCCAATATCGGTCTCTACAAAGCATGCGACAAAGTCGGCCTTCATTATCAGCAGACCAAAGTCGGCGACAAATATGTATTTGAAAATATGATGGAGAACGGCTATCGTCTCGGCGGCGAGCAGTCCGGCCATATCATTTTCAGCAAGCATGCAACTACCGGAGACGGTATCCTGACTTCTCTGAAGATCATGGAAGTATTGCTGGAGAAGAAGACCACGCTCAGTACCCTGACTTCCGAGGTACAGATTTACCCGCAGCTTCTGGAAAATCTGCGTGTTACCGATAAAAAAGCAGTTCTGGAGCATCCGGAAGTAAAGAAGGCCATTGCAGAAGTGACAGAGGCACTGGGAAGCGACGGACGGATTCTCGTGCGTGAAAGCGGTACAGAGCCGCTGCTTCGTGTTATGGTAGAGGCAACGACCCAGGAACTCTGCAAAGAGTATGTAGGCAAAGTCATCGATACGATGAAAAGGATTATGTGATGATTCATTCAGAGCCATGCGAATGGGGCTCTGAATGATAAGTAGTGTATACAAGGGATATATTTGGAGGAAAGTGAAATATGAAAAGAACAACGTTAGTAGTCATGGCGGCAGGTATCGGCAGTCGTTTCGGAGGCGGCATCAAACAGCTGGAGCCCGTAGGACCGTCCGGTGAGATCATCATGGATTATTCCATTCATGATGCACTGGAAGCCGGATTCAACAAGGTTGTCTTTATTATCAGAAAAGACCTGGAGAAAGATTTCCGCGAAGTCATCGGCAACCGTATGGAGAAGATCGTGGAGACTGCATATGCATTTCAGGAGGTAGATGAACTTCCGGCTGGCTTTACCAGGCCGGAAGGAAGAACCAAGCCGTGGGGAACCGGTCAGGCAATCCTTGCTTGTAAAGACATTGTCAAAGAGCCGTTTGCAGTCATCAATGCAGACGATTACTATGGAAAAGAAGCATTTGTAAAAGTGCATGATTATCTGGTAGAAGAGCATCCGGCCAGCGACCGCATGGAATTCTGCATGGCAGGCTTCCATCTGGGAAATACTTTAAGTGAGAACGGTGGCGTGACCAGAGGCGTGTGCAGCGTGGACGAGTCCCAGCACCTGACCAAAGTCACCGAGACCAAGAACATTGTAAAGACCGCAGACGGAGCAGCCGTACAGGCAGAAGACGGCAGCCTGACTCCGCTGGAGGCATCCTGCCCGGTATCCATGAACATGTGGGGATTCACCACTGAGATTTTCGACATTCTGGAGAACGGCTTTGCAGAGTTCCTCGGCAATCTGGCAGATCCTATGAAGGGGGAATATCTGATCCCGACTGTTGTGGATCAGCTGATCCGCGGCGGCAAGGCAAATGTCACCGTACTGGAATCCAGAGATAAATGGTTCGGCGTTACCTACAAAGAGGACAAGCCGCTGGTGGTAGAGTCCTTTAAAGCACTGATCGACGCCGGCGTATACAAAGAAAGGTTGTTTGATTAAATATGGATATCACATTTAAGAGGCCTGTGCTCGAGGACCGGGATACGATCCTCAAACATCTGGCGGAGCGCAAACTCCACGGATGTGAGCGGACCTTCGCAAATGTATATCTCTGGGCGCGCTTCTACAATGAAGGGTGGGCAGAGATCGAAGGAACGGCCGTCTTCCGCACGGGTGAGGAAGGAGCATATTCCTATACCTACCCTATCGGCGCAGGCGACCGGAAGAAAGTAGTGGAGATGCTTCTGCAGGATGCGGAGGAAAAAGGCTATCCCTTCCAGCTCCATGCAGTGAGCAAGGGAGAGATGGAGGAACTGGAAAGTTATTTTCCGGGAAAATTTCAGGTAGAATGGCCGAGAGACCTGGAGGACTACGTCTATGAGACAGAAAAACTCATCAATCTCTCCGGCAAGAAATACCATGGCAAGAAGAACCATCTGAATCAGTTCAAGGCTGCTTATCCGGACTGGAAATATGAGACCATCACGGATGAAAATGTAGAAGAATGCTTCCAGATGGCACTGAGCTGGAGAAATAATAATGGCTGTGAGGAGGATCCTGAGAAAAATCAGGAGATGTGCGTGGCACTGAATTCCCTGCGGTTATTCAAAGAACTGCATTTAAAAGGCGGACTTCTCCGGGTGAACGGCAAAGTAGTAGCCTATACCCTGGGGGAGCCGGTGTGCGACGATACCTTTGTGGTACACATTGAGAAAGCCTATGCAGATATCAGAGGTGCCTATACCGCCATCAACCAGCAGTTCCTGGAGCATGAGGTAAAGGATTATACTTATGTCAACCGCGAAGAGGATACAGGAGACGAAGGACTTCGGACTGCGAAGCTTTCCTACCGCCCTGTATTTATGGTAGAAAAAGGCGTTGTGACTTTAAAAGGAGAATGACAGATATGAGCAAATGGGAGGAAAATGTCCGAAAAGTAACCCCCTATACGCCGGGGGAACAGCCCAACCGGCCGGGCATGATTAAACTGAACACTAATGAAAATCCGTATCCGCCTGCTCCGGGTGTCATGGAAGCTATGACGGCACCGGACGGGGATGCCCTCCGGCGTTATCCGGACCCTGCGGCAGCTGTGCTGGTGAACGCACTGGCAGAGCGTTATCAGGTGGATCCGTCCCAGGTATTTGTGGGCGTGGGTTCCGATGATGTACTGGCCATGGCGTTCATGACCTTCTTTAATTCCGAGAAGCCCATCCTTTTTCCGGATATTACCTATTCCTTCTATCCCGTATGGGCGGAAGAATTCCGGATTCCTTTTGAAAAGGTGGCTTTAAAAGACGATTTCACCATCTGCAAAGAGGACTATTACCGGGAGAACGGCGGTATCGTGTTCCCGAATCCAAATGCGCCTACAGCCCTGGCCATGGGTCTTAAGGACGTGGAAGATATCATCCGTCACAATCCGGACGTGGTTGTCATTGTGGATGAGGCTTATGTAGATTTTGGTGCGGAGTCTGCGCTGAAACTGGTGGAGAAATATGAGAACCTGCTGGTGGTTCAGACCTTCTCCAAATCCCGTTCCCTGGCCGGTATGCGGATTGGCTTTGCCATCGGCAACCCGGTACTCATCAAATATTTAAATGATGTAAAATATTCCTTCAACTCCTACACCATGGACCAGACCGCTTTGAGCTGCGGTGTGGCTGCGGTAAAAGACGAGGCATATTTCCGGGAGACCACGGATAAAATTAAGAAGACCCGGGAAAAGGCAAAAGTAGAGCTTGCAAAGCTCGGATTCTCCTTCCCGGATTCTAAGGCAAACTTTTTATTCATCACCCATCCGGAGTATCAGGCAAAAGATCTGTTTCAGGCACTCCGGGAAGAGGGCATTTATGTACGTTATTTTGCCCAGCCAAGAATCGATAATTACCTGCGGGTAACCATCGGAACCGACGGGCAGATGGA
>CAVFMZ010000076.1:6325-13400 GCA_963623675.1 Firmicutes bacterium CAG:176
GTTTAGAAAGGAAATTTTTATATGGAAACATTGATGTCTGCAGTCATCGGGGCATTAAGCGGGAAAGCCTCCCGGGAGGTGATCGTCTTTATCATCTCCATGATCCCGATTCTGGAGCTTCGCGGAGGCCTTCTGGCTGCATCCGTGCTGAATATTGATATTGTCAAAGCCCTGTGGATCTGTATCCTTGGCAATGTGATCCCGGTGCCCTTCATCCTTCTTCTGATTACGCCGGTCTTTAACTGGCTGAAGAAGAGAGAGACCTTCCGCCCGATGGTGGAGAAGATGGAGAACCGGGCGCTGAGCAAAAGAGAACAGGTAGAAAAATATGAATTCTGGGGACTGGTACTCTTTGTAGGTATTCCCCTGCCGGGAACCGGTGCATGGACCGGCTCTCTCCTGGCGGCTCTTCTTGGTATGAAATTTAAGAAAGCATTTCCGGCGGTGGTGCTGGGAATCTTCCTTGCATCGTTTATTATGTCCGTAGTATCCTATGGACTTCTGGGGGCGATTCTTCACTAATGAAGCTTTTTTTCGTGTATAATCCCATGTCCGGCAGAGGACAGATCAGGAATAAGCTGTTTGATATTGTAAATGTATTTTCAGAGGCAGGTTATGAGATCACCGTGCATCCCACCCGCGCGTCCAAAGACGCAACGGCGGTGGTGGCAGAACTTCCGGATACCTATGATCTGGTAGTCTGCAGTGGGGGCGATGGCACCATGGATGAAGTGGTGGAAGGGATGATGCGGCGAAAGAAGAAACTGCCGCTTGGCTATATTCCCTCCGGCACGGTCAACGACTTTGCCCGGAGCCTGAAGATACCGCAGAATATGGTGCGTGCGGCGCAGGTGGCTGTACACGGAAAAGATTTCATCTGCGATGTGGGAACCTTTAACGGGTCTCATTTCGTCTATATTGCGGCATTTGGCATCTTCACGGATGTGGCTTATTCCACTAGCCAGAATATAAAAAATGTGCTGGGAAATATGGCATACCTCCTGGAAGGCGTGAAGCGGCTCACGAATATCCCGTCCTACCGCGTTCGGCTGAAAAGTGCGGAATATGAAGGCGAGGACGACTTTATTTTCGGCATGGTCACTAATTCCCGTTCTGTAGGCGGCTTTAAAAATATCATTGGGCGCCATGTGCGCTTCGACGACGGTGTCTTTGAAGTGACCTTTGTGCGGACACCGAAGACGCCGCTGGAGGTACAGGAAATTCTGACCGCCATTGTCTTAAAAGAGATGGATTCCAAGTATATGGTGTCCTTCTGTACGGCAGATCTGGAGATCACGGCCAAGGAAGCCATTCCCTGGACACTGGACGGGGAATATGGCGGTGAGTACGCGGATGTGCTCATAAAAAATCACCAGAAGGCCTTGCTCATCAGGACAGGAAATTAGAAATAATTAACGAAAAAAAGAAAAACACTTGCATTTTTTAAGTTTATCGTGTATTTTTGTATACAACAAAGGGAAAACAAAAATTTTTCCGGCGAAGAACAGAATAACTTATGTTGAGAGAACAAAGGCGTTCCACCCTGGCGGGAGGAGCGTCTTTTTTTACATGGAAAATTTGTTGCTTTGCCAGTACCAAGGGAAAGGATGGAGAAAAAGTATGAGCGTAAATGTGGCTGAGGTATTTGGTCAGGACGTATTCAATGAGGCAGTCATGAAAGAGCGTCTGCCGGAGGTTACCTACAAGCAGATGGTAAAACTGATGGAAGAGGGCGGAGACGTCACTCTGGAGCTTGCGGACATTGTGGCAAAGGCCATGAAGGAATGGGCGATTGAGAAGGGGGCTACCCATTACACCCATATTTTCCAGCCCTACATCGTCAGCATCGGAGCAGAGAAGCATGATTCCTTCGCTGATATCCCGAAAGGCGGCAAAATCGAGAACAGCTTTTCCGGAAAAGACCTGATGATGGGAGAACCGGACGCATCCTCATTCCCGTCAGGCGGACTGCGTGCCACCTGCGCAGCAAGAGGTTATACCGCATGGGATGTGGGATCACCGGCTTATGTAAAGGATGGTATCCTCTGCATTCCGACCGCATTCTGTTCCTACACCGGAGAATCTCTGGATACCAAGACCCCGCTCCTGAAAGCATGTGATGCAGTGAGCAAGGCAGGTGTCCGTTTCGTAAGAATGTTCGGCAATACCGAGGCAAAGAAAGTACGTGCTTATGTAGGACCCGAGCAGGAATATTTCATTGTAAACCGTGAAAAATATCTGGAGCGTCCGGACCTGATTTATGCAGGACGTACCCTTTTCGGAGCACCGGCACCGAAAGGACAGGAGATGGAAGACCAGTACTTCGGACCGCTGAAAACCAAGATTGCAGATTTTATGGCAGATGTGGATGAGCAGCTGTGGAAACTGGGCATCACCGTAAAGACCCAGCACAACGAGGTGGCTCCGGGACAGCATGAGATCGCACCGATCTTCGCTCCGTCCGATGCAGCACTGGACAGCAACTTCCTGGTAATGGACGTATTAAAGAGCACCGCTACCAAGCATGGTCTGGCATGCCTGCTTCATGAGAAACCTTTCGCAGGTGTCAACGGTTCCGGTAAACACAACAACTGGTCCTTAGGTACTGACAATGGAGTAAACCTGTTCAAACCGGGCAAAGAGCCCAATAAGAACCTGCAGTTTCTGTTAGTACTGGCTTGCTTAATGGAAGCAGTAAAGAAGCATTCCTTACTTCTCCGTGCAGCGGCATCCAACACAGGTAACGATCACAGACTGGGAGCCAACGAGGCACCGCCGGCCATCATCTCCATTTACATGGGCGATCAGCTGGGTGAGATCGTAGATGCTATCGTAGCAGGCGTTCCGTTTGACAAACTGCCGTGCTCTACTGTAGGAACTCTGGATCTGGGTGTCAGCACCCTTCCGGTACTGCCGAAAGACCCGACCGACAGAAACCGTACCTCACCGTTTGCATTTACCGGCAACCGTTTCGAGTTCCGTATGGTGGCTTCTTCCGTATCCATCGGTGACGCCAACACCGTTATGAACTCCATGATGGCTGAGTCCTTCAACAAAGCATGCGACGCTCTGGAAGGAGCAGAGAACTTTGAGCAGGCTGTCATCGATTACATTTACAAGACCATGAAAGAGAACAAAGACATCGTCTTCAACGGCAACGGCTACTCTGACGAGTGGGTAGAAGAGGCTGCCAAGAGAGGTCTTCCGAATGTAAAGAGTATCGTAGATGCCATCCCGGCTTACGTAGCACCGACCACTGTCGAGATGTTCGAGAAACTGGGCGTTCTCTCCGCAAGAGAGCTGGAAGCAAGAAAAGAGATCAAACTGGAAGAGTATGCAGGACTCATCAACATTGAGGCACGTACCATGATCGATATGGCTTCCAAGCTGTATATCCCGTCCGTGATTGCATATGTGAACAGTGTGGCATCTTCCATGAACACGGTTAAGAGTGCTTATGCACAGGCAGATACCTCTGCTCAGCAGACCATTCTGGTCAAAGCAAGCTCCCTGCTGGCTGATGCCCAGAAAGCACTGGATGAGCTGAAGAAAGTAACCGACGCCGCTGAGACTGCAAAAGAATATCACGACACCGTCCTCCCGGCAATGGATGCCCTGAGAGCTCCGATCGATGAGCTGGAGACCATCGTGGACAGCGAGTACTGGCCGGTACCGACCTATGGTGAGCTGATGTTTGAGGTCTAAAAGAATATTGCAAATAAAAATTGCATGATATAATGCCGATAGGCTAAAAGATAAAAGAAGTTCAATGTTTACGTGAACGCGAGAACCCCCAGTGTTGCAGCACTGGGGATTTTCGTTTTTGTGGCGCGGAAAACTTGAAAACCGCAGGTTTCTATTTACGTACAATCAGATACTTGCTATAATGATTTTATTGAGATTTTCCAAGAGGAGGATATAAAAGAGATGAAAGTAGGATTTGGCTGCGATCATACCGCAATTGATCTGAAAAAAGAACTGATGGCTTACATGACCGAGAAGGGTTATGAGTGTGTGGACTACGGTGCATACGACGCAAAAGTTCGTGTAGATTACCCGGATCAGGGACAGAAAGTGGCGGAGGCCATTATCGCTGGTGAGATCGAGAGAGGCGTCTTGATCTGCGGAACCGGAATCGGCATTTCCCTGGCTGCCAACAAAGTACCGGGCATCCGGGCAGCAGTCTGCAGCGAGCCCTACTCTGCAGAGATGACCGTGAGACACAACAACGCACAGATCATCGCATTCGGTGCCCGCGTCGTTGGAAACGAGCTGGCAAAGAAGATTCTGGATGCATTCTTTGGCGCTGAGTTCGAAGGCGGCAGACATGCAGAGCGTGTACAGAAGATCTGCGACATCGAGAAGAAATATAATAAATAAGAAGAGTAAATGCCCGGCATTTTTTGACGCCCGAGACCCACACATTTGCCAAATGACAGGAACTTTTGTGGCATGTTTTTAAAATAGCCCCACGTCGCCCTCATAATTCGCCAGGCTCAAATACCCATGTTGGACGGAAAATACCGTTACCAACAGGGGCATGTGCAGGTAAAGCATAACCGATTTCCCGGCTGCACCAAGGATGAGAACGGACATCTTATCATTGAAGAAGAGAGTATATCACTTCACGGTGGAGTTCAAATCTGGTACAAGCGTGGAGATTCACAGGTAAATACAGAACAATGCATCAGCACCTCGCTCAGGCGGGGTGTTTTTGCTTACTATCACAAAAAGATTGAAAAGTCAAGCGGATTCATGGTAAAATATTCATGAATTTATGCCCTGTTTGTAGGGATTTAGATTCAACTACAACGGATAGCAAAAGGTGAAAATATGTTGACAAATATATCAAATAAAACAAATGAATCCTTAATACTGGAACTGTCTGAAGGAGAAGACGTCGGCACAATTGGCGGTTACTGTGAGGACGGATTTCCTATATATTATGCCAACAATAAAATTGCACATATGCTGGGATACGAAGATGTTGATGATCTTATATCCGGCATTCATGGCAAGGTGGCAAATACCATACATCCGGATGATATGGAGCGCGTGGTTAAAGAACTAAATAACGGAGAATTTTATGAGGGAATGACCTATAAGGTTACCTACCGCATGCCTAAAAAAGACGGAACTTCAATGTGGACTGTGGATAAGGGAAAGGTTATACGCGCTGAGGATGGCAGACTTGCCATTCTTAGTATTTGCAACGATATGACAGCGTTTATCGATCGTCATGCAGAGCTTGAACGTTTGAATCGTTTTTCAAAATCCACCCTTGAGAATATGCCGGGAGGATATCATAGATGTGCAGCAGAGGAGGGGTATCCTTTCCTCTATATCAGTGACCGCTTCTGTGAAATATTTGGATGGACAAGGGACGAAATCAAGACGAAATTTGACAACAAGTTCATCAACATGCTGCATCCGGAAGATGCGGGTACTACTGAGAAATATGTAGAGCTGTTAAACCAAAGCTCCAATGAAAATGTGGTAGATGCTATATACCGAATGAAGGGAAAGAATGGATATATCTGGGTGTCGGATGCTACATCCCTTGTTACCGTTGGAAATCAGACGTTTTATCAGGGAACGCTTACGGATATCACAGGATTTGTTAACGATAACAGAAAACAGGACGAATTGCTTAGAGAGCAACTGATGGTTTTTGATTCGCTTGCCCGTCATTTTAAGAATGTCTATTGGTTGGATCTGGAGAAGGAGACCGCAAAAATTCTTAAGCTGGATGCAGCCTATGTAGATGTTCCGGGCAAAATGGGACATCAGGAGTTTTCGTTTAAAACTGTGGTTGGGAATTGGATTAACACTATTGTATGTCCGGAAGATAAAGAGAAAGTCAGCAGTGCGATTACGATAGAAAATATAAAAAAAGTTTTTGAAACGCAGGAAGAATTGGTTGGAAGTTACCGCAGTCTTGTGAATGGAGAGATTCATTATTTTCAATACAACATCATCAGGACTGATAAGGATGGCACAAAAGCAGTAGCAGGATTCCAGAATATTGACGATATTATTAAAGAACATCAGGAAATTGAGAAAGCCCAAAGAGAAAAAGAGTATGCTCATCAAAGAGAGATGGCAGAAAGCTATGAGAAGCTTGATGAGATGTATGAAATCATTGCAGCATCCAGGATGGGAACCTGGAACATCTACCTGCTTGATGGAAAGGCCCCAAGAATGGAAGCGAATGATCTGATGCTGGAGCTTCTGGGAGTGGCAGGCAAAGAGCTGACACCGGAGGAGGTTTATGATGCATGGTTCACTAACATTGTTCCGGGTTCGATGCAGTCGGTTCTGCACAGTGTTGAAAAAATGAAAAAAGAGGGACGGGATGAAAATACCTATCTCTGGAAGCATCCGGTTCTGGGAGAGAGATATGTGCGCTGCGGAGGCACAGCGAAGCCGATAGAAGGTGGATTTGTGCTTCGAGGATACCACTATGATGTGGACGAGCTCGTTCGTGAGCAGAAGAAAAAGGATAAGGCACTGGCAGAGCAGATAGCAATCATTGATACATTGGCAAGAAATTTCAAAAATGTATTTGTTGCAAATTTAAACAGCGGTATGGCGAGGGTTGTACGGCTTGCAGAAGACTATGATGTCAAAGCTGTCAAAGCTGTTACGACTGTTATGGAAAAGGAATTTCCCTATGAGCCTGTTATAAAGCAATGGATAGAGGAAAATGTATATCAGAATGATAAGAAGAAGGTGGAAAAAGCCTTTTCTTTTGAAAATATCCGCAAAGTATTCTCGGAGCGGAATGAATTCAGCGGCACTTATCGCAGCACAGAAGGCGGAAAACTGCATCATTACCAGTTTGATTTCAGAAAGGCAGATGACAGCGGAAATGTTGTGGCAGGTTTTCAGGTCATTGATGCGATTGTAGAAGAGCACGAGCAGCAGGCAAAGCGAGAAAGAGAGCTGGAAGATGCACGCCTGCGTGGAGAAAGAGAGCACGCAGAGGTGGTTAATTCTCTGTCGACCATTTATTCGACTATTTTCAGCGCTGATATAGATACTTGCCAGTATCAAATATTGACCAGTGTGCCTC
>CAVFMZ010000077.1:0-13396 GCA_963623675.1 Firmicutes bacterium CAG:176
GGTTGCTTTTGACTTATATAAGTTAAAGCTGTTCGTTTAAAAATCTTAAAAGAATTTTCGAAGACTTTCAAAGCACTATTTAATTATCAAGGTTCATTGTTCTGTGTCAGCCGCTCTCTCGCGACGACTTGTCTATAATATCATCAGGTATGACATTTGTCAACAGCCTTTTTACATTTTTTTGCAAAATTTTTAAAGTCCCAAAAATGCGAAAAAAGACACCGGTATTTGTGCAGAGGAACCGTTCGCACTAAGTCCTCGATCCAGCGGTACTAACACTCGACCGTCGTCTTCGACTCGTTCTCGTGAAGTACCGGGACTGCGGACGTTCCCTGCACAAAAAGCCGGTGTCCCAGCCGATGTCATTTATATACAGCCTCTGTGATTTTTCTAACTTACCCTGCCATTTTTCATCTCTACTACCTGGTCTGCTACGCACATGGTAGATTCCCGATGGGATACCAGCACTACGGTCTTTGTCTCCGCAGCCTCCCGGAGGGATTTCAGGATGATGCCTTCGTTGAGGGAATCAAGATTACTGGTGGGTTCGTCCATCAGAATCAGTGGAGCATCATGAAGGAAAGCGCGGGCGATGCCGATTCGCTGTTTTTCTCCTCCGGAGAGGGTATCTCCCAGTTCTCCAACTTCCGTATCGTATCCGTCCGGCAATGACATGATAAATTCATGGACAGAAGCTTTCCTGGCCGCTTCCACAATCTCCTGCCTCGTCGCGCCCGGTTTTCCGATGGCGATATTGGCTGCGATCGAATCATGGAAGAGATGTGTCTCCTGGGTGACATAGCTTTCCAGATCACGTAACTGTCTGGTCGGAATCTGTCTTACGTCCGTATCGTTTACAGATACCTGCCCCTTCTGCACATCCCAGAACCGCATCAGCAGTTTCAAAAACGTAGATTTTCCGGAGCCGCTGGCTCCATGGATACCAATAATCTGTCCCGGCTGCACATTCATGGAAAAGTCTTTCAGAATTACTTCCTGTTCATAGGCAAATGTCACATGCGAAGCCTCTGCCCCGGTAAATGTGTCGGATACAGACTGGCGATCTTCCGGCACTTCTTCCACTACCGGCTGTTCTTCCAGAAGGGAAAGCACCCGCTCACCGCTGGCCAGCGTCTGATTCAGGTTATTGGACAGGCTGGAAAGTGCCACCACCGGTCCAAAAGATCCCATCATGGCAACAGTACAGGTCAGCACACCGGAGAAATCCATCTGTCCCCCATCATAAAGATACATGGTCAGCGCCAGCATTCCAAAAGAAGCTGTCAGAATGGCAAGATTCGTCACGGACCGCTGTCCGCCCTCCATCCGGCTTAACTTCTCCTGCATACCGGCAAGTTTTTGGGACTGTTCCGTCATCCGGCTCTTCCGCACATTTCCCTGACCATACTGAATAGTCTCATCCAGTCCCCGCAGAGAATCCAGCACAAAGCTGTTGAGCTCACCGAATTCCGTCCGGAACTTCATGCCGGTATCGCCGCCTCTTTTTCCATTCCAGAGCGGAATCACCGCACCTACCAGCAGATAAAAAACAAGTGCAAATCCGCCAGCCAATACATGATAACTTCCTATATAACAGGTCATAATCGCAGAAGTCAGTACCGCAATGGCAATGGGCGAAATGGTATGCGCATAAAATACTTCCAACAGCTCAATATCCGTCGTAATAATGGAAATCAGATTTCCCTTATCCCGACCTTCCAGTTTTGCCGGACAGAGCTTCCGGAGCACCGCAAATACTTTGTGCCGGATCATGGCCAGCAGTCGGAATGCAATATAGTGATTGCAGTACTGCTCTATATAATGAAGGATTCCACGCAGCACTGCGATGACCGCCATCACACCAAAGATGGTTTTGATACCGGTTACGATTCCCTGTGCCGCCAGAATGGTCAGGAAAATCGCACACAGATATCCGGCCGTTCCAAGCAATACTGCCAGCAGCATAATCGGAAGCATGGGATACACCAGTCCAATGAGCTGTGCCATGATCATAAGGGCACTTCTGCGTCTCCCCGCCGTTTTATGCGTATTTCCCATGGAACTCCTCCTTTTCTTCATCGGCCGCCCTGTTTCCCCAGTTTTCCAGTTCTTTCTGGCTTTCATAAAGCTTCCGGTACGCACCGTCTGCTGCCATCAGCTGCTCATGAGTGCCCTGCTCACAGATTCTGCCCTCTTTCAGGAAATAAATCCGGTCAGAATCCACCACATTTGCCAGTCGATGCGAAATGAGCAGCACCGTCCGGGTCTTCGCCAGTTCATGGATCACATCCATGATCAGTTCTTCACTTTCCATATCAATGTTACTGGTCGCCTCATCGAAAATATAGACCGGCGCATCCATGAGCAGCGCCCTTGCAATAACCAGACGCTGGCACTGTCCACCGGAAAGATTTTCCGCACGCTCCAGAAACTTCGTCTGAAGTCCGTCCTGCTGCTGCAGAAACGCAAGAAGATTTACTTTTTGAAGCGCTTCCTCCATCTCTGCAGCCGTCGCATCCGGCTTTGCCATTCGCAGATTATCTTCTACCGTTCCTTTATATAGGTAACTATTGTGCCGCACCAGCACCACATGCCGCATCAGATCCGCTTCCTGCACATCAGATACCGGCAGTCCGCCAATGGTCACCTGTCCCTGATAGCCTTTATTTCTTCCTGCCAGAATTCCGGCAATGGTACTCTTGCCGCATCCCGATTCTCCCACCAGAGATACAAAACTGCCCGCCGGTAAGGTCAGATCAATTCCCTTTAAAATCTCTCTGCTCTCTTCATAAGAAAAATGTACTTTTTCCAAGGCAATCGACAACGGGCCGTCCGGCAGCTGCTCCGTCCCATCTGTCTGCTCAGGCAGATCCAGAATACGGAACATCCGGTCACTGGCCGCCATACCATTCATGGCAATGTGAAAAAATGATCCCAGCAACCGCAATGGAATAAAGAACTCACTGGCCAAAAGCACGATGCAAAGCGTTCCTCCCAGAGAAATCCTTCCCTGCAGAAATTCTGTCACCGCCGCAATCATACCTACCGCCGCTCCGCCGTAGGCAATGATGTCCATGACGCTGGTAGAATTTAACTGCATGGTCAGTACCTTCATGGTAATCCGCCGAAAATTCTGGGATTCTTCGTCCATCTCCACCGCTTTCTGCTCATCCGCCTGATAAATTTTCAGCGTCGTCAATCCCTGTAGATTTTCCAGGAAAGAATCTCCCAGACTGGTATAGATGCCCCAGTATTTATTCAGCAGCTTCTTCGCCAGCTTCTGCACCGCCACGATGGAAATGGGAATGAGCGGCACACAGATGAGCAAAATAGCGCTCGCCTTCATGCTCACTCTGCTCAACACGATAAATAATGTCACCGGAGCCAGCAGACTATAGAAAAGCTGGGGCAGATATTTTCCAAAATAAGTCTCCAGCTGCTCCACGCCCTCCGTACATACCTGCACCACTTCTGACGTGCTGACCTGATCCTTATAGGATGCACCAAGCCGCAACAGTTTCTCATAAATCTTTTCCCGCAGCACCCGCTTTACATCCACACACGCAAGATAAGAAGCCCTCGCGCCCATGCGCTCACAAACAAACCGGATCACCAGCACCATTCCCAGTACCGGCACCGTCCGCCATACCGTCCCGGATTCCAGCATTCCATATGCCAGCTTTTCCAGCACTCCCGCAATGGTGAATACTGCCACCATCTGCGACACCAGAGCCAGCCACTGCCACAGCACCGTGTATCCTATGTATTTCTTTGCATCAGCCAGTAAGCTGACCAGTCGCTTTTTGATCATTTATGTTCTCTCTTTCTCCACCGTCTTCACCCTGCCAAAGAAGTACGCCACATGGCACACCCACACAATAACCAGGCAGATTCTGCCCACCGGAACGCGGCTCATGCAGACAAATCCAATTACCATGACAAGGGTGACCATGCCCATAATCTTCAGCTTACTTTCCATGGTCATGGCGCGTTCCGTCACGAAACGGTCCAGATGTTTCTTATAGAGGGATGTTCCCAGGAACCAGCTGTGCAGCCGTTTGGAGCTTTTGGCAAAGCAGAAAACGGTTGCCATATAAAAAGGGACCGTTGGCAGAATTGGCAGAACGATACCTATCGTTCCCAGCGCCAGGCACAGGAAGCCAAGGCCGATCCAGATTACACGCATATTTTACATTCCTTTCTTTTCTCTCATGCTGCACACCAGATGCCATATTGCCAGCATAGGATGATACAGCAGCATTCGTGGTCCCGAAAACCGCATGACCTGCCGGATCTGTTCTCTTTTTTCCGGTTTGTAGCAATGTACCTTGCAGTTCGCACAGAATGTTTTCTGTTCCATAAACGGGCATTTCTGGCTGCGCAGTTTTGCATAATCAGAAAGGTCCTGACATACAGGGCACATTTGTCCTGATGGTCTGTCATATTCCGAATGATGTTTCCGGCAGTACAAACGAACCATTTCCTCTACTACACGCTGCTCTTTCTGCCGTTTCTTTTCCGTTTTATTCAAATTTCCAGTTCCCTTTCTAAACTGTCAACACCAGTTTTTTTCCATCATGCTCCATGGTCTGTAAATCAATTCCATATACGGACCGCAGCATTTCTGAAGTAATTTTTCTGACCGGATCTCCCTGGGTAATCAACGTTCCCTGTGGTGATAGCGCCACAATCTCATCACTGTAGTAAAGGGCCTGATTAATATCATGAAGCACCATCAAAATCGTAATCCCCAGTTTTTCATTCAGCATTTTTACCAGCCGAAGAATCTGCAGCTGATATCTCACATCAAGATAGGTCGTCGGCTCATCCAGCAGAAGAATCTTGGTTCCCTGTGCAATGGCCATCGCGATCCACACTCGCTGGCGCTGACCGCCGGACAGGGCATGAATCTGTTTTTTCCGAATGCCCATGATACCCGTAATCTGCATGGCACGTTCCACCATCTGCTCGTCTTTTTCCTTGGAAATCGCCCGTCCCATCTTCGTATACGGGATTCGGCCATATGCTACCAGCTGTTCTACCGTGATGTCTGCCGGTGCAGTGTTACTTTGATGCACAATCGCCACTTTTCTGGAAAATTCATGCAGACTCATAGATTCCAGCGGGACTCCTCCCAAAAGGATCTGTCCCTGATCCGGTCTCAGATTTTTGGTCAGCAGCTGAAACAACGTAGACTTTCCGCATCCGTTAGAACCCATCAATGTGGTGATTTTTCCTTTTTTAATTTCCAGTGACAGCTCCCGCAATACCTTTTTTTCACCGTAGGAAAATGAAAGATTTTTGATTGTAAAGCACTGATTACTTTCCATAAATCCCTCCACTCTTTCTCAGTAAAATTATGAATGCAATGCCACCCACCACCGAAAGTACAATTCCGGCACTGATTTCGTAGGGATACGCAATCGTCCGTCCCAGCGTGTCCGCAAGCAAAAATAAAAATGCACCCAGCAGCATGGAAAATGGCAGTAATAGCCGATGCTCACTTCCGACCAGAATACGGCCAATATGTGGAACCAGCAATCCAAGGAAACTCACCGTTCCCACGATCGCCGTGCATCCTCCCACGAGAAATACGGCAATCAGGCTAACCATAAGTCGAATATGATCCACCTGAACGCCAAGTCCCCGAATGGTTTTGTCTTCCAATCCCATGAGATTACACCATCTTGCACTGAACAGTGTCAGTAGAAGCCCAATGGCTGCAAATACAAATAATACTCTTACATCATTCCAGGTTTTCATGGTAATGGTTCCTTCTACGATTGAAGCAACCCCGGACTGATTTCCTCCGCTCATGGAATTCACACTGCTGGAAAGACCAGAAAACAGAGCCTGCATTGCCACACCCATCAAAATAATGCGAAGAGGTGAAGATGCTCCTTTCCATGCCAGAAAATAAACCAGTCCAAAAGCTAACAGTCCTCCGAGAAAGCTGAATATCGGCACGGAAAAGTAGAATTGTGGAAATAATGTCGTCGCTACAACTGCCGCAAATCCAGCACCGCTGGATACTCCCAGAATTCCCGGATCAGCCAGCGGATTTTTCAGCACTGCCTGAAAAAGCGCTCCTGCACATGCCAGCCCGGCTCCCGCCATCATAGATATGAGAATACGTGGAAAACGCAGGTCATATACAGAAGCCACATCCGGATCATACTCGATGAACAGCCCGCGAAGCAACTGACCAAAAGTCAGCTGAATACTTCCAAGATTGACTGACAGGAAGAAGAGCATAAGTAAACCTGCGGTTACCACAAAAAATGCAAGCAACGCACGTCCCGTTATTCTCGTTTTTGTGATTTTACTCATATAAAATTTCCTCCAGTGTATTCAGCGCCTTCTGATAATTGAAATTTGCGCTCATACCAAATTCTTCATTGGAAAGATCGTAAACTCTTCCATTTTTCACGGCCTGGAAATGTTTCCAGATGTCATTGGTTTCAAATTCTTTCGCAAACATTTCCATCACGCTGTCTGGCATAGCATGAGCCGTTCTCAGGATAATATCCGGGTCTTTTTCCAGCATATCTTCTGTATTAACATTCAAAAATTCTTCCTCTGACCCTGCATATACGTTGATTCCCCCTGCCAGTTCCACCAGACTTCCCACATAGGAATTTTCTGTGGCAGTCACATAAGACCCTGGAAGTCCCATTAAAATCAATACCGTCGGACTGTCCTGCTCTTTGTGTTCTTTCTGGAATTCTGCATAATACTCTTCAAATTCCTGCACCAGCTGATCTGCTTCGGTTTCCCTGTGAAACAGTTCTCCCAGTTCTTCAATAGACTTAAACATTCCCTGAATATTTTTCAGATTCAAAAATGCATACCGAAATCCTGCTGCCTCATATTTTGGTTTTAAATCACTCATAAGACTGGACGGGCTCAAGACCCAATCCGGCTGAATCTGTGATAAAATCTCCATATCCGGACTCATGGGACTGCCAACTGACACCGCATCCTGATATCGTTCCGGAATTTCCACGAGATCTGAATGCGGTACTCCGATCAGATCCAGATTCAGTTTTTCACAGATCTGCATCACTGCCACACTGGTAGCTGCAATTCTGGGATTTTCTGCTGCCTCTGAAGCCGAGCTTTCTCCATTCGAGCGTTCCGGATGCTGATTTACGCATCCGGTCAAAGCCAATGTAAGCGCCAGTCCCAGGAGACACGTCAGAAGACGTCTACTCATCCTCCTCACTTTTTAAATCCTCCCAGTCTGATTCGGATAATTCGGTAAATTCCAGATCATTTTCATTTTCCTCTTCTTCGTCTTCCGATTCCCTCTCTATCCGTTTCTCTCTTTCCAGCATTTTAAGAAGCAGTGTTTTAATTCCAAATAATACCAGACCTGCCAGGATATTGGCACAAAATACAATCACAAACAGCATCCACCATACACCGGCGCTTAAATTCAACTGCTGCGGCTCTATGGTTTCAGAATTTTCTGTTTCGGTTACAAGAGTGGCCGATGCGGTTCCTCCTGTTGTCAGTCCCGTTGCATCCGCAAGCACATCTTCCTGCTCTGCCTGTACAGTAGTTTTTGCATCTTTACTGTCCATCTGGACAAACGCACCCGGATTTCCTTCCGTAAAATCACTCAGTGTCACAAAGAAGATTACATCTCTTCCCATTGCTTCCACATGACACTCCACCCGGATTGTGCTGTCCTCCGCTTCCATCGGAAATCGAAAGTCTGCCTGTTCTCCATCAGAAGCTGTCTTTTCACTCTCCACCTGTTTCCAGCTGTCAGAACCCGATTTTCTCTCCGAAAAACGGACATCTGAAAGGTTATCCATCAGTTGAAATCTTAAAGACACATAATAACCGCCTGACGGATTTTCTTCTATCAGTGCAGTCTCATCCACCACATTTGTGACCATGGACTGTCCTAATGCTTCATTTTCCTTGCCGCCTGCATCTTCCACCTCTCCGGTAACGGGGTCTACGTAAGCCCCCGTTGCCTTTGCAGTGCGGCCTGGCAGAGTTTCTGCCAAGGCAGTGATTGATAAACCGAATGTCAGCGTAAGCAGTAGTAATAAGGTTCCTGCCTTTTTATACATTTTTTTCCACATGAATTTAACCTCTCCTCTTTTTGTACCACCATACAGCGGTCAAGCTGCTAATTAAAGCGGTCAGCACCAGGAATACGACACCCAGCATTCCGGCATCTGTTACCAGTTCATATCCCGCAGTTCCTCTGTCTGCTTCCACAGAATTCTCTGATCCTGGGATCTGTCCTTCAGCAGAGTTTTCCGTAACTGCGTTCTCTGCATCTGCCGCATTCTCCGTCTGCTCAACTGCTGTTTCCTCCAGTGCATTTTCCAGAGATGTACCCGAAACGGCTGTCTTTTTCGCAAAATCAAATGCCAGTCTTGCCTTTACTTCCATCTTCATTGCGTTAATATACATGGTCACCAGCATAGGAGACGGGACCTCACCGCTTAAAGTAAATGTAAATCCGTCATAGGAAATACCTGAAATTTCCATCGCATTGGAGACTTTCGTTGCTTTCGTTCCATTGTAGCTGATCCATTTCGGCCCGCCATCTTCCATGCCCGCAACCGTATGCTGAATGTAAATCGTAAGCGTCGTTGTATTTCCTGACACTTTCATGGTCGCCTTCGGGTACATGTAATCTGCCATCATGCTGGTCTCATTTGTCTTTTCTTTATACGCCGTTACCGGAACCAGATATTCTCCATTTTTCAGAGCTCCACTGCTGGTTTCCGCGGTAGAGATGTCGGTATTGGAAGCTGCACTCACCGCAGCATCTTCCGTAGTTGTCGTACTCTCATCAATCTCCTCTGCAGTTCCTGATGATTCTGTCTCTCCACTCTTCCAGTCACTGAATACCACATAAAATTCCTGGGTACTCTTCATGACCGCATTCACATAAGCGGACATTTTTACTTTTCCATCTGCAGATTTTTCTATAGCAGAAGTAGGAATCGTAAACGTAATCGGTGTTGCATAGTAGTTGCCCGCACTGGAAATAAACTGCTCACTCGCCTCAAAATACCGGCTTACTTTATTTCCCGAATCTACGCTGGCACTGTAAGTCTTTCCATTGGCCGTCACCTTCACCTTGGACAGCGGCGTACCCTCTGAAGCATATTTCGGAATCGGATCAATCACATACATGGTTACTTTTGTATTGCTTCCGCTGACTTTCAGGTCTGCTCTTGCGTAGAACAGCGGTGCACACATACTGCTGCTCTTGATATTATCGCTCTTCCGCACACTGACTTTCGCCGTATATTCGCCATCTTTCCGGCTGTCTGATCCGGAGGTTGTTCCGGAATCACTGCCTGTATCGGAATCATTTCCGGAATCAGAATCTCCAGAATCAGAACTGCCGGATTGTCCGTCCGTTTTGCTCTGATAAATTCCATACACAGAGAATTTAGACGTATACACATACAGGTATCCACCTGTCAGATCCGCATAATACGTATTGTCCACATATGTTGTTGTTTTTCTTGCTGCCAGCGGCTGCATCAGTCCTGCTTTTCCATCATGGCTTCGATAAACAGAAAGTTTTGTTCCTTTTGAAGCATCCAGTGGAAGCCGGATTTCTATGACACTGTTTCCAGTATCATTAATCGATACATTTTCCGTATCAGTCTGGCATTCCAGACTGATATCATAATAAGAAGCAACACCGCTTGTCTGCCCTGCAGCAATCAGGGATGCAATCTGTGAAATACCTTCCTGATCTCTCTGGCTGTCAGCATTTCTGATGTGCATCGTGTACGCACCATCTTTTTGCTTCTCTGCATAATCCTTCAATCCGTTAACTCCTGCTGCCGGGACTTCACTCTTCTCAACCTGGTAAGTTCCTTGGCTGCCAGTTCCATCTGTGCTATTTCCACCTGTATTTTTTCCAAAATCAGATACATCGTCTAACGTAATGAAAAATTGTTTCCATACGGTCATCGGTTTTACATAGGCCGTCAGCAGAATCGTTCCACTGTTGCTGTTCCGGATCGCGGATAACGGCACTGTAAACCGAATCGGTACACTGGTATAGTCACCATCCTCCGGTACGAAAACGCCTCCGCTTCGATCTTTCACAAACGATTTGGTCACTTGTTTTCCGTTGTCAATCACCGCTTCCGAAGCATAAGAATCATCACCCGGCTGCAATGTTACTTTAGAAGAAGCATTTCCAGGTACTGCACCAAAATTCTCAACCGAAATATCTGCCGTACCGCCGGAAACGTATACATGCTCCAGTGGTGTTCCATATTGCTTGAAATTCGCTCCCGGAATCGGATCAATCATATACATGGTTACATCGACCTGTCCGTCTGTCCGAAGTTTCAGCTCTGCATTTTTATGGAAGAACGGCCAGCACATACTTTCTTCCCGATTATCTTTAATCTGTCCATTCTGTTCCATGAGTACATGAGCCCTCACGGTCTTTTCTGTTGCAGTTCCGTTATTCTGATTTTTGTCGTCTGTCACAGTTCCGGATATATCCGTTTTACCGCTGCTTCCATTTTCCGTCTGCCCATCTTCTTTTACAAATGCTGCATAAAAATGAAGAGTTCCTGTATAAGTTCCCTTCGGAACTCTGGCAATGTCTTCTTTATATACGGTCAATGTACCGGGAGCTTTTCCATCTTCCGTAAAATACTGTGTTCCAAACGAATTATATCCTGTCATCTGCTTTGCCGAATCATCCACATTTTTGTAGGTAATCTCTCTGTCAGATGTTATTTTCAACTTCAAATTGCCTGGATGATCCACCTGTACCCCGATGTTGTATTCCTTTTTATAATCTTTTGTAGCATCAAGATCTCCCAACGCAATGGATTCAGGCATGGTAAGATAATAAGAAGGCGTCGCAGAAGGTACTTGCGCTGTGATTTGTGAACTGCTTTCTGTCTGTTCAACCCCTGTCTGAGCGAACTGTTCTGCCGTTTCCTCCTGAATCTGCGCTGCCGCCATGGCCGGCAGACTCGCCTGCAGAAACATGGATACTGCCAGCAGCAGCGCTCCTGTTCTGATCTTATTCATAAGATAAATCTCTTTCCTGTATTTGCACAAATGGTTCCCGCCTGCAAAAGACGGGAACCTGTTTTTGTCAGTTATCTGCTGTAGAATTATTCACCTGCATAGTAATTAATGGTAAAGGTTGCAGTTCCCGTGTAATTTCCGGCAGCTGCTTTTGCTACATCATCAGCTTTTACGGTAATGGTTCCAGTTAATGTTGCATCTTCGGATGCGCTCTGTGTTCCAAAGCTGTTAGCGAATGCCAGTTCATTTCCTTCGCTTTCCAGTTTGCCAGTTGCTGCTGTTGTTACTTCTACTTTTCCGCTTCCAAGATTTGCTGCAGTTACTGCTACTTCAAATTCTTTTGTACTGTCATCTGTGGTTGATAAGGTTCCCATAGCAATGCTTTCCGGAATGGTTACATCATAAGCCGGAGCTGTCGCTGCTACTTCTGCGGTTACAGTTGCGGACTGCTCAGTAGTCTCTGTTGCTTCTTCGCTATTTCCACCCTTCATATCAGTTACTTTCACAACAAAACTCTGGGTTGAATTCATTACAACATTCACGAATGCACTGGTAGAAATTCCACCTTCAAAAGAATCCACTGCCGCTCTCGGAAGTGATACGGTTACAGCCTGGGTCGGCAATTCATCTCCTTCCTTAATTCCAAACAGTGCATTTGTCGTATCAAATGTCTTCGTCGCTTTTGTTTCAATATCAGAATTTCCTGTATATTTTTCACTTTCATATGTCATTACCACGTCCTTGATGGTTCCGTCTGTTCCCTGATCGGCATAATTCGGAATCGGATATGCCACATAGAAAGTAAGTTCCGCATTGTCATCCGTCAGAACCACATCCGCCTTATGTGCGAAAATAGAATCACACATACTGTAATTTGCCGGATTCGTTCCATTATGGAAATGAACTGTAGCGGTATAATTTCCATTTTCATAGGTATTGCCTTCCGCCGCAAATACCGGCATTGCATTCAGTCCTGCAGCCAGAGTCAAAGCCAGGGCCGCAGAAGCAACTCTTTTTAAAATACTCATTAAAAAATCCTCCTTTGTTCTTTTGAACATATTATATTTGTATTTGATCAACGCCTTTGGCGTAGAATCCGTAAGTTTTTATTTTGCTTCCAGGATACAGTTTACGGTTGCCCCATTTCTGGGACTGTAATTCTCATCCATTGCAAAAGTATCGTATTGAATGGTCAGGTCGTAGCTTCCTGCTTCCAGCTCCCGATCCAGGGTAATGTTATAAAGATGGTCACCTGGACGAATCAGTTTTGACTGATAGATCTGCTCCTTCTCTTCCCCCAGCAAAAATGTAATCTGGAAATACACATTGTTTTCTTCCGGATTGGTCAGATCTATGGAAACTTCCTTGCTTCCGGCATTTACCGGAATTACAGAATATCCAGGAATCTTAATTCCAGTTTCCACTCCGCCTTCACTGGTTGCCTGCTCCTGCCCCTCTTCAAATTCCGGCTGAAAACTTGTCACCTCACCTTTCGGTGCAGACATTTTCCATATGACCAGGCCTGCCAGAATAATCAACAAAATTGCAACTACTGCTATTACTTTTTTATTTTTCTTCATATTGTCTTCCCTCAAGCTCTTTATTTAGTTTATATCAACTAACCGCATTCAAAATAACATACCTCACTTTTATCGTCAACTTAATTTTTTGCAATATGTAACTTATGGTTTCATATTTTATTTTTCTAATTTTCCCTTGTTTTCAGTGTTTTTCTTGATTTGTTTGCAAGAATTTGCGGATATGATTTCTTTTTTATCGTTGATTTTGTTGTAGAGAAGTTTGTATTTTCTTTTGCTATTGATCGTGAATTCTCAATATTGTTTTATGTTATAAGTTAGCTATAGCTCACTTTTTATTATTATATTCTTGTGCCTGGGTCTATTTCAAAAATACATCACAAAAATTCCTGTCATCCGGCTCAAATCACGGTTTTCTGAGAGGCCATGGGCGTATATCAGATTTGCCGGAAGAAAGTTCCTGCCCTTTTACAAATATGTGGGTCTCATTTCCAGATATGACAAAGGCAGTTCCTGTTATGGAACTGCCCCGTGGTAAAATCTTATAACTCAGATGCCATACATCTCAAACAGCTTCATTCGATATTCCGCATCCGCTGCAGCTTTTCCGGCTTCATCGTATCTTTTCTGTGAAAGTAAAAGCTCAAAAAGTTTTCCATCTCTGTCTAACGTTCTGCTAGTTGCCTTTGCATCGGCTTCTTCTGCCGCCTCTTTCTTCCAGTATTCTTTTGCTTCTTCCAAATCATACTCTTTGAATAACATTGCAATTACCTCCGTCCCGTTTCGACTTAAAATATCAGTTAGTAATC
>CAVFMZ010000078.1:0-13125 GCA_963623675.1 Firmicutes bacterium CAG:176
ATTTATCCTGTCGGGTTCCCGGCACATCTCCGTAAATCTTCTTTCCTTCGTAAAGGAGCAGATATTCTTCGATTTCATGGCCCTTCAATGTAATAGAACGCATTTTTTCATAGCCACTTGTATAATAGCCATAATAACTGTAGCGTCTGTGTGTCTGTCTATAGTTTCCCGCCCATCGAAGCACAAAATCAACCAGTGGACGTGACTGTTCCTCAAAGGCTTCTTTCGCATGAATGAAGCGAAGGCTCTTTCCATATTCATGGTCCTCCTCTTTTTCCACGAACCCTGCAAAGGCAAGAACATCCCTCATCACATACATCCTGGAGACTCCGATTTTAAACTCTACGTCGAAACTGCCTCCCACACAGGAAAAACTTGGCTCCAGTCTGACTTTTCCATAAGTTTCATTCTGAATCAGCGGGAGAGAACGGACAAGAGCCTGCTTCTGAAATAAAGCAGCCAGTTCCGGAGAAGTCTGCCTTTTCTTTCTTTTTTTTGCACCCAGTACCTGATTCAGGGATATCTGATCGAAAGTCACACCGTCATCCTTCTCCTCCAGATATTTCAGCATTGCAGCCACACAATGCTTACAGATTCCATCATAACTCATAAAAGCAGGACACTCGCAGAAATAATCTTCCGGTTCTTCTGTTTCCATATTAACAGAAATATCTACCTCGTAAATCTTTCGTCCACTTCCATGTACAGAGGCTATCACCTTATCATATTCATCTATACACTGTATTTCCAAATCCAGCACATAACCATCTTCATACAGATTCAGTCCACGTGTGTATGTGGTCGTTCCTGCAAGCTTTTTTATATCTGTTCGGGAAAACATTTCTCTTTTGTACCTCTTTCTCTTGATATTCGCACTCCTTTTATTGTATTCCCTTCTCACAGTTTGGGCAATCTTTTTCTGAATATTCTCTTCAAAATGGATACTACTATAATGCCCCAGAGCGATACGCTCCGGGGCATTATACATTGGTTCTATTCTATTTTATATATTACTTCTCTACTGCAATATAAAGTGCTGATGGATGAAATACTTTTCCAGGATTTGCATTGGTAATCTCAATATATCCGTTATGTGCTACGATCTCCAGTTCGTCATCAAATGTCTTGCTATTAGTGGTGCTGGTTCTGAATACACCATATACCGGAGTCCCCTCTTTTACGTCATCCATTTTGATTTTCATTTTAAAGGTGGTCGGTGCGTAGTTTTCATACTCTACAGAAGCCATATGAATTGTATACAGATCTTTATTATCCTTCGCTGCATATCTGTCACTGCCTTCAAATAACTGACCATCACAGTCAGCCACAATGAAGCTGTACCAGTCCGCGTTAATGTCAACCGGTACCAGTTTTGTAGTGAATTTCACAGTGCTTCCATCGATATAGGATTTTCCTTCATATTCATTCTGTACCAGCTGCATACCATCAATCACGTCACCTACACCAGTCACGGTTGTCTCCTGTTTGGTCTGTGTATTGGAAGTATCGGTGTTGCTGGTATCGATTGCTGCTGCCGTAACGGTAAAGTCTACAGTCTTTGTTCCCTGATAGCAGCCTTTTCCGGTAAGTACCAACTGATAAGCACCTGCTGCTTTGATATTTGCAGACATTTTTCCGGTTGCTACAGAACGATATTTTAACGTGTAATCTTTCTTGGTCAGTGCATTGCCATCCAGAGTGATGCTGGTCGGGAGTACTTTCATGCTCTTACCCGTCAGCTGAATACTGGTCTGCATGGTAACTTCCACATTCTCCATTGGAGCTTTTTCAATGATATAATTCCGTTTTACGGATCCTGACAGATTTCCTTTACCCACAATACTGATGGCATTTTTACCTGCTTTCAGCTTCTTCGGATATTTTACAATGTAATCCACGCCCTCCTGACAGGTCTTACCGTTGTATTTGACAATAACTCCCGGGAAGCTGTTGTTTCCACTGTAAACTGCGGAATCTGCAGTAAGGGATACCTCTGCGTCTTTGATCTTCGGTCCGTTGATCTTGAATTTGATCGCCTTGGTTCCGGTATAATTTCCTTTACCGGTTACATAAACTGTCGCAGTTCCTTTTGCCACATTGTCTGCATAGCTGAGTTCGTAATCTCTTCCTACTACCAGTGTCATTTTGTTATAGGTGACGTTGACAGCCGGGGTAACTGCTTCTCCTGTATAAAGGATTTTCTTCACAGCAATTTTTGTCTGAACTTTCTTAGCCACGTTTTGCTGCTGGATAGCAAAGTTAACTCTCTTTTCACCTTCGTATCCGTTGATACCTGTCAGTACAATGGTTCCGGTTCCGGCATCCACGTTGTTCTCATAAGATACGGTATACTGTTTGCCCTGAGTCAATTTCTTGCCAGTAGCTCCATCTTTTACCGTTACCTTCGGAGTGATGGCTTTTCCAGTATAATTCTGTACTTTAATACCAGATACGGATACATTCAGTTCCGGTGCAGTGTTCTGCGAGCTAAAACTGCTATCTGATGAATCCGTTGAATTCATAGAAATAGAATCTGTTGCATTTATTGAAACTATTGCATCTGTTGTATTGTTAATTTTATTTTCATCTGTCTTGTCTTCTGCATCGTTTGCAGTAATTGTATATCCATCATTCGTCCAGTCAGATTTATCTACTGTATAAGTATCTGTAACTGAAATATTTTCTGCATCCGAATTTGAGTCAACTACTGTTTCTTGCTTTTCCTCTGTCGCAGATTCTTCGATTTCTTCTGTCTTGTCTTCTACTTCATCTTTTGTTTCATTTTCCTCATTGTTGTATAAGACAGCCTCTGTTCTCTGTTCCAATACTGTTGTTGTATCATTTTCTACATTTTTATCGACGGTATTTTCATTCTCTATATTTGCATCGTTAGACTCGTCCTCTTCTTTCTCTTCGGAAATTCCTTCTGTTTTCGTTTCCACATCAGTGTTGGCATCTAATTTAATTTCTGCTTTTTCATCAATCACAACGTCTGTTTCCGATTCAGAGGTTTGTACAGCGTTTACATTATCTGCACTTTCTATACCAGACACATCTTCTCCTCTTGCATTAATCTGGTCAGAAAATTCTGCAGACATTTCCTCTGCATGAGTTTCCTCTGCATGAACCTTCGCTAATCCTCCATAGCTGACTGTCGGAACTGCCATCAGCACTGCAAGAGACATCGCCAGTGCCCGTTTCAGTTTCTTGTACTTCATTAACTTTACCCCTTTCCTTTCGGAGCCGTCCTGTTTCCATCCGACATTTTTTATCGCGTGCCACCGGAAACTCAACCGCTCTCTTGGTATATTTAGCAATATGATTTTACCCCCCCCGCCACCTGTAAAATCAAGACTTTTTGGTAATTTTTTACATTTTCAACCCTTTTATTACTGCATTTCAAAAAACTGTATATTAACGTAAACACATGGTAACTATATTTCTATACATCTCATTCTTGGATCCCAGTTCGAGCAGTACTTACTTAGCCTATGTGAAACGGAGGTGTTTGCCAAAAATCCCCCGGAACCTACCGCTCCGGGGGATTTTTCAGTCTTTGGACTCCACCAGTATCATAATTCCTTTTTCCATGCGGATCACCGCTTCTTCTTCCATGATTTCATTAGAAATACCTCTGCTTCCGGTTCCCAGCACGGTAAAACTGAATTTTTCCAACGGGTATTTAAAACCAATCAGATCCACACCTTCCACATCCGTTGTGAACGGGATCAGGGATACATATTTTCCCCACTGTTCTGCCATCTTCAGACGTAGTTCTCCGGACACCAGCCGGATCCGGTTATGAGCATCCACGATTCGGCAGTCGATACCTTTCGTAAAGGGAAGATACAGGGTCTGAATATTTCCCAGCACATGATCCAGACGGGTTCCGGTTCCGCCGATCAACGTAATCTGATTGCTTCCCAGCTCCATGGCAAGTTCAATGGCGATCTGGGTATCAGTGGCATCCTTCACCGGATTAAACTGCCGGATCTCGATCTGGGTATGGGTCCGGTACCAGGTAAGGATCTCCGGATCCAGGGTATCAAAGTCGCCCACAATGCGGGTTGGGACGATGTTCTGCTCCTTACAGAATTTCAGTGCACCATCCACGCCGATGATGTGGTCAAATTTTTCTTTTTTTAATAAATCGAGGGCAAAATCGGTGTCGATTGTGCCCCCGCTGATAATCAGTGTATACAATGCTTTATTCTCCCATAATGTGCAGGAAATCTTTCACATTCTGCTCAATGTCGCCCTTGAAGATGGCACTTCCGGCTACGATCACGTTGGCGCCTGCATCCAGAACCATCTGCAGGTTCTCTTTCTTGATGCCGCCGTCAACCTCGATATCCGTATCCAGTCCTCTCTCATTCAGCATCTGGCGAAGTTCTCTGATCTTCTCAGTGGACTCCGGAATGTAAGCCTGTCCGCCAAATCCCGGTTCTACGGTCATGAGAAGGATCATATCTGCCATGTCAAGAACATCTGCAAGCACGCTGTTCGGGGTCTTCGGTTTGATGGTCACGCCTGCTTTTACGCCTTTGCTCTTAATGAGTTCCAGTGTCTTCTTCACATCTTTACAGGCCTCATAGTGCACGGTAATGATGTCTGCGCCGCATTTTACAAAATCATCAATATAACGGTCCGGATTTTCGATCATCAGATGCACGTCCAGCACCAGATCGGTTACTTTTCTGACGGATTCCAGTACCGGCATTCCGAAAGAAATACTGGGTACAAACATGCCGTCCATAACGTCATAATGCAGATACTGGGTGCCGGCTGCTGCCGCATGCTGAATGTCATCTCCCAGATGTGCAAAATCTGCTGATAAAATGGATGGTGATAAATATCTTTTCATAAATCTAACTGTATCTCCTCTTCTCTTTTTCCTGAAGTTCTCCAAAGAGCAGTCGGTAGCTGTCATACCGCTCCCGGTTAATGATTCCCTGTTCTACCGCTTCCTTTACCGCGCAGCCCGGCTCCTGTCCGTGAACGCAGCCCTGGAACCGGCAGCTGCCCTCATAGGGCGTAAACTCCGGGAAATAATACCGTAATTCTTCTTTTTCCAGCCCCATCAGTTCCAGGGAACTGAAACCAGGGGTATCAAAAATATAGCTGTCTTTTTCCACACGGAACAGCTCACTGTGCCGCGTGGTATGTTTTCCTCTGTCAATCTTCTGGCTGATCTGGCCGGTCTCCATCCCGGCCTCCGGCACCAGCAGGTTAATAAGTGTGGATTTTCCCACACCGGACGGACCTGCTACGGTCGTGGTCTTTCCACGCAGCAGTTCCCGGATCTCACCCACGCCCTGCCCATGTCTGGCACTGATAAACAACAATCTGCTTCCGCATCCGCCGTAAATCTCTTTTAATCGCTGAAGTTCTTCTTCTGACGCTTCATCGATTTTATTGAAGCAGATAATGGAAGGAACTTCTTTCTGCTCCATGGAGATCAAAAAACGATCCAGTAAAGACAGATTGGGCTTTGGCTTTGCCGCCGCAAAAATGACCATGGCCTGATCCACATTGGCCACAGCCGGGCGGATCAGTTCACTGGTTCTGGGAAGGATTTCTTCCATATTTCCTTTGTGTTCTGCCTCATCGAGCACCTGGATTTCCACCCGATCCCCCACCAGAGGCTTTACCTTCCGGTTCCGGAAGACGCCCTTCGCCTTACATTCGTATACTCCGCAGTCCTCCACATACACATAGTAGAATCCTGCGATTCCTTTTATAATTCTTCCTGTCATAGTTTAATTCGCCGGCATTCCTTCAGTTCCGTCCGTTCCCGCACTGGATGCAGAACCGGTGCTCACATAGATCGTCACTTTTCCGTCCGGATCTACGGTTCCGCTGGGGCTGTACCGTGTGACAAATCCGGCTCCTACGGAATCACTGGATTCTGTTGCCTCGCTGATGGTTCCGGTAAATCCTGCATCTTCCAGTTTCTCTGCAGCTGTCTCATAAGTCATGCCTACGCTGACAGACGGAATCGTCACTTTCTCTTTTCCTTTGCTGACCGTCATCGTCACGGTACTTCCCGGTTTTACAAGAGATCCTCTGTCCGGTGATGTGCTGATGACCAGGCCAGAACGGACGTCGGAAGAATATGCTTCCTTCACTGCCACCTGAAATCCTGCAGACGCAAGCTCCTGCTCTGCGCGGCTCTGCTCATGTCCGATGACATCTGTTACTTTCACACTGCTTGGGCCGCTGCTGAGCACAATACCTACGGTAGTTCCTTTTGCTACTTTTGTATTGGCTGCCACCGTCTGGCTGATAACCAGGCCTTCCGTTACCGTATCACTGGCAGATTCTGACACCGTTCCTACGGTAAGTCCTGCTGCCGTGATCGCGCTCTTCGCTGTTGCCTCGTCTTTTCCTACCACATTCGGAACTGTAATCTCATTGTCCGTGGTAGTTGTAGTACTGCTGGTGCTGGAACTGCTGCTGTCAGAGGAAGAGGTACCAGTAGAACCACTTCCTGCAATGGTTACCTCCACAGAACTTCCCACAGCCACGCGGGTACCACTTTCCACGCTCTGGCTGATAATCTGTCCGGCTGCATACTGAGAAGAACTCTCACTTCCCTTTAAGGTAATGTTGATGCTCAGATCTTTCAGCTCAATCTTTGCTTCCGTCATGGTCTTGCCCAGAAGGTTCGGCATTACAACCGTATTTTCCGTACTGTCAGAGGAAGTACTGTCAGAACTGCTGTCTGTATCTGCATCTGTATCTGTTGTCTGCTCTGTCTGCTGACCGTCAGACGTATCATCAGAACTGTTTTTTCCAAGTCCTAATGTCTTAAATACCAGAAGAACGACAATCAGCGCAATGATGATTGCCAGTACCACACCTGCGATGGTCATGGCCTTTTCCACTGCCGGACTCAGATCTTCATCATCATCGTCGTCCTCATCCTCCTCGTCTTCGTCATATTCATCATCATCGTCCTCTTCATCTTCCTCATCGTCCAGATCCATCACCGGAATGTCAATCTTTCTGGATTCTTTGATTTTGGAAGAAGTTCCTTTTGTCATAATCACGGTACGAGCCTGCTCATCCACATCTACCATCTGGACAAAATCGCCCTCCGGATCCATCAGCGACTGTTTCAGATCTGCCAGCAGATCTCCGATATCCTGATATCTGCGGTCCGGGCTTTTCTGGGTACATTTCTTAATGATCTGCTCCAGGCTGAACGGAATGTTTTTGCAGTATACGCTGGGCAGAACCATTTCTTCCTGAAGGTGTTTGACCGCTACGGTTACTGCCGTCTCGCCGTCAAAAGGTACCCGTCCGGTTACCATTTCATACAGCACAATACCCAGAGAATAGATATCGCTTCTGCCATCCACATAACCGCCTCTTGCCTGTTCCGGGGATGCATAATGCACGGAACCCATGGCATTGGCCGTAGTGGTCTGGGAGGTGGTCGCCTTGGCGATTCCAAAGTCCGTCACCTTCACCTTTCCTTCTCTGGAAATAATAATATTCTGGGGTTTGATATCCCTGTGTACAATGTTGTTATTATGGGCCACTTCCAGTCCTGCACAAACCTGGATGGCAATGCTGGTTGCTTCCTTAATCGTCAGGTTTCCCTTCCGCTCAATATAATTTTTCAGGGTGATACCCTCTACCAGCTCCATGACAATATAGTAAATTCCGTTCTCATCGCCGACGTCATAGACATTGACAATATTGGGATGGGCAAGCCTTGCAGCTGCCTGGGCTTCTTCCTTGAACTTCTTCACAAAGCCTTCATTCCCGCGGAATTCTTCTTTCAATACCTTTACTGCAACAAAACGGTTGAGTTTATGGTCTTTGCCTTTAAAGACCTCTGCCATACCGCCGACTCCGATTTTCTCCAGAATCTCATAGCGGTCTCCCACAATCGTTCCAACTTTTATCATAATCCTACCTCACGCTGTCCTATTTCTACCAGTACGACCGCTATATTATCCAGTCCGCCATTGGTGTTGGCTTCCCTGATCAGTCTGCATCCAATTTCCGTCAGATCCGCTTTCTCGCTGATGATCCGGCAGAGATCTTCATCCTCCACCATGTTGCTCAGTCCGTCTGAGCAGAGTAGATACCGGTTGCCCGGCTCCACATGGAACGGAAACAGATCCATCTGCGTCTCTTCCTGGATGCCCAGCGCTCTTGTAATAATGTTTTTATCCGGATGTCTTCTGGCCTCTCCAGGCGTCAGTTCGCCTTTCCGCACCAGTTCCGCCACCAGAGAATGATCCTCGGAAATCTGCTCAATGCTGCCGTCCGCGATCTCATAGAGACGGCTGTCACCCACATTCACAGCCAGAGCTTCCTCTCCGCATACGGTCAGAACCACCAGCGTGGTTCCCATTCCGTTATATTCCTCCCGCTCTCCGGATTTTTCATACAGCCGGTAATTGGCATACCGGACTGCTTTCTGCAGGATCAGTGCCGGGCGGCTCTCCGTGCTCCTCTGTACCGCTTCCACAATGGTCTGCACTGCATAGGAGGATGCCAGATCTCCGGCTTTATGGCCTCCCATTCCATCCGCAACGATGTAAAGATTCGGGAGATTTCCGACCGGAACATCTGAAGCGTATACATAATCCTGATTTACCGCCCTCGCCCGGCCGATATCCGTCATTGCAACCGACGTCTGCACGTTCTACTCACCTCTCTCTTTTTCCGTATCCATATAACTTTTGCGCAGCTGTCCGCATGCGCCGTCAATATCACGTCCCATTTCTCTTCTAATGGTAACATTTATCCCTGATTTTTCAAGTTTATTTTTAAAGCTCTGAATGGCGCTGTTATCCGACTGGACATAATCCCGCTCCTTGATGGGATTGACCGGAATCAGATTGATATGACAGTTGATGTCATGCACCAGTGCCGCCAGTTCTCTGGCGTCTTCGGCGCTGTCGTTGACGCCGCCCACCAGACTGTACTCAAAGGTAATCCGTCTGCCTGTCTGTTCAAAATAATACCGGCAGGCATCCAGTACATCGGTCAGGTCATATTTATTTGCCACCGGCATCAATGTCTTTCTCTTCTCCTGGCTGGACGCATGCAGAGAAAGTGCCAGTGTAATCTGCAGTTTTTCATCGGCCAGCCGTTTCATATTGGGCACAATGCCACAGGTGGAGACCGTCAAATTACGCTGGCTGATGTGAAGTCCGCCCTCGCAGGTCAGCAGATGGATAAAACGAAGCAGGGAATCATAGTTATCCAGCGGTTCTCCCGTTCCCATAACAACCACATTATGCACACGTTCCTGGGACCATTTCTGGATCTGGTAAATCTGATCCAGCATCTCGGAAGGCTTTAATCCCCGCTCCAGTCCGTCCAGAGTGGACGCACAGAACCGGCAGCCCATGCGGCATCCTACCTGAGAGGAAATACAGACAGAATTTCCATGATGATATTTCATCAGGACACTCTCGATAACATTTCCATCAGACAGGCGGAACAGAAATTTACTGGTTCCATCGATTTTGGATGTCTGTACCCTTACCAGTTCGAGATGGGTCAGTTCATAATTTTCTTTTAATTTTTCTCTCAAGTTCTTTGACAGATTGGTCATCTGGTCAAAATCGTCTGCGAGACGCTCGTGCATCCAGCTGTAAATCTGCGCTGCACGGAACTTTTTCTCACCGATGGCTTCCATTTCTTTTGTCAGCTCATCCAGCGTCAGAGATTTGATATCAGTCATTTCTCTTTCTCTCCAGTTTTGCGATAAAGAAGCCATCCCAGGCATCCACGCCCGGAAGCATCTGTATCTGTTCTTTTAATGTGAACGGATAGTTTTCAAGGAACCATTCCACATTTCCTTCATTTTCTTCTTTATGCACGGTACAGGTACTATAGACCAGTGTGCCGCCCGGTTTTACATACTGCCAGACGATGGACAGGATCTGCCGCTGTAAATCAACCAGCTCTGCCTCCTGTTCCGGCGTCATCCGGTATTTGAGATCCGTCTTTTTGCTGAGTACACCCAGACCGGAGCATGGAAGATCTGCCAGTACCACATCGGACGTCCCAATGGATTCCTCATCCAATACTGTGGCGTCCATCTGCACGGCACAGATATTTTTCGCTCCTGTACGGTCAATATTATCCTGAATCAGTCCTACTTTATAGTCCGTCAGATCTCTGGCTTCCACCATGCCGGTGCCGTGGAGAAGTTCCGCCAGATGGAGGCTCTTGCCACCCGGCGCCGCGCAGACGTCGATGCAGCTGTCTCCTTCCTTCGGATCTGCTGCCAGAGCCGCTTTCATGGAACTTACATCCTGCACCTGGAATAATCCTTCCCGGAAGGATGGCAGTGCCCGCAGATAATCGTATCCGCTGATGGCCAGTGCACAGTCCACGTCCTCCACCCGTTCTACCTGTACGCCTTCTTCTTTCAGACGTTCCGCCAGTGCTTCCCGGCTGATTTTGGAAAGGTTCACACGGATCGTCGTCGGTTTCTCCCGATACTGGTCCGCCAGCATCTGCTCTGCCTTTTCCTCTCCGTATTCGGAAATCCACTGATCCACAATCCACTGCGGCGTGGAATACCGAATGGATAACTCCTCAAACTTCACTTTGGGAAGCTCTCTTGCAATATTCCGGAGTACGCCGTTTACAAAGCCTTTCAGACTGGAAAAGCCTTTCTTCTGCGCCAGCTTCACCGCCTCATTGCAGACAGCGGAATCCGGAATCTGATCCATGTATTTCATCTGATAGACTGACATCCTTAACAGATTCCGGATCACCGGCTTCATTTTCTTCACCGGAACTTTGGAAAATTTGTTAATAATGGCATCCAACTCCAGCATCCGCTCCAGAGTTCCCTCGCAGAGCCGGGTCAGAAATGCCCGTTCTTTCTTATCGAGATACTGGTATTTTTCCAGCATGCCTCTCATGACCACATGGCTGTAACCGCCCTTTTCTGCTGTCTCCAACAGGAATTCCAACGCCAGCGCCCTGGTATTTACCTTTGCTCCCTGATCAGTCACGTCTTCTGTTACCTCCGAAAAGAAGAATCAGACGCAGCATGGACAGAATGGAAGCAGCCGCTGCTGCCACGTATGTCATGGCTGCTGCAGACAGTACCTTTCTGGTGCCTTTTAATTCTTCCTGGTCAAGCATTCCGGTCTCTTCCAGAATCCGTACCGCTCTTGCAGATGCGTTAAACTCTACCGGAAGGGTAATAAGCTGGAACAGTACGCCAAAGAAGAAGCACAGTAATCCGATCTGAATTAACAGATAGGATCTGGCAAATAAAAGTCCCACCAGCAGAATCGGCCATGCAATCTGGGTTCCGATATTGGCTACCGGTACAAATGCGCTTCTGAAGCGAAGCGGCGCATAGTCCACATCATCCTGAATGGCATGGCCGCACTCATGAGCTGCCACACCAACGGCTGCTACGGAACGGGATCCATAAACACTGTCGGAAAGACGAAGCACTTTGGATTTCGGATCGTAATGATCGGTAAGATTTCCGCTGATATGCTCCACGCGGACACCGTAAATACCTGCATTTCTTAAAATCTGCTGGGCTGCCTCCGCACCGGTCAGTCCGGAACGGCTGTATACTTTCGCATATTTGTTATAGGTAGTGTTGACTCTCGCAGATGCCCACAGGGACAACAGCGCGCCAATCAGTACCAGAATGTACGTAGGATCATAATAATAACCAAACATCATTTACTCCTGTTCTGCCTTTAACATTGTGCCCGGCTCTACCTTGTAACCACGTAAGAATGCGCCCGCATCCATCCGCGCTTTGCCTGCCAGCTGAATCTCTGTCAGCGCCAGTCTTCCTTTACCGGTCTGCACAATCATGGCCTTCTTTGTTACTTCCAGTATTTCACCACAGGTTCCTTCTGATGCTCCCTCTTCGTCCGGCAGCACATCACACTGCCAGATCTTCATGGTCTTTCCGTTCAATGTGGTATAGGCACTTGGCCACGGATTCAGTCCCCTTACCAGACGCTCAATAGATACCGCATCCTTCGTCCAGTCAATATTTCCCATGCTTTTCTTTAACATGGACGCATATGCAGTCGGAGAATCTCCCTGCTTTTCTGCAGTGATCTCTCCCTTTTCCATCTTCGCCAGAGTCTCCACACAGAGCTTTGCTCCTGCAATGCTTAACTTGTCAAAAAGGCTTCCACCGGTCTCTTTTGCATCCAGCGGAACCACCGCTTTCGCCAGCATATCACCGGTATCCAGTCCTTCATCCATCTGCATAATCGTGACACCGGATTCCTTCTCTCCGTCAATGACTGCCCACTGAATGGGGGCTGCTCCGCGGTATTTCGGAAGCAGAGAGGCATGCACATTGATACAGCCGTATTTTTTCATATGAAGAATGTTGGACGGAATCAGCTGTCCGAACGCAGCTACCACCATCACATCCGCTTCTGTCTGTTCCAGCACTTCTGCCGCTTCCCGCACTTTTACCGGCTGGAATACCGGCAGTCCAAGACGTTCTGCCGCTGCCTTCACCGGTGTCGGCTGCAGGGCGTGTCCCCGTCCCTTTGGCTTATCCGGCTGGCTGACTACCAGCGTAATCTCATGTCCGGCTTCATGAAGTGCTTCCAGCGTTCCCACCGCAAAATCCGGTGTTCCCAAAAAAATAACTTTCATGAATCTTACTCCTCCTCGTCATCTGTATAGGTCACGTCATGAAGATCGCCCTCTACCAGATCCACATAAAGTTTTCCATCCAGATGGTCGCACTCGTGACAGATGGCTCTTGCCAGAAGTTCGGCTCCTTCCAGCTCATACCACTCACCGTCTTCGCCCATAAAGCGGACAGTCACCTCGTTCGGTCTGGTCACGGTACCGGCTTTTCCCGGTACACTTAAACATCCCTCGTCTCCGGTCTGGGAGCCTGAGGTCTTTGTAATCTCCGGATTAATCAGAACGATCGGTCCCTCTCCTACGTCGATTACAACGATTCTTTTCAGGATGCCCACCTGCGGAGCTGCCAGTCCCACGCCGTTGGACTCATACATGGTCTCCAGCATATCGTCTACCAGTTCCACAATCTTCGGAGTAATCTCCTTTACTTCTTTGCTTGTTTTCCGGAGAATCGGATCTCCTTCAAATCTCAGATTACGAATTGCCATA
>CAVFMZ010000079.1:0-12844 GCA_963623675.1 Firmicutes bacterium CAG:176
ATCCATACGTTTCTCCCCGTTTATAATAGTCTATTTTTCGATATTATATAGTTTATTTATTCGTTTCTAAACTATTATGTACAATGCTAAAATCAGAGCAAATAAAATCCCACGTGAAAGGAGCCACTTCCATGAATTTAAAAGAAAAAGCTATTTCAGGAAAAAAATATTCGGAACCATGCTGCGAATCCAGCGCAGCCCCGCCATTGCCTATGCTGCCAAAAATGCAGGTCTTGATTTCGTGATGTATGACTGCGAACATTCTAACTACAGTATGGAAACGCTGCACGATCTCTTCGTCACCGGAAATGCCCTTGGACTGGGCGGATTTCTCCGGGTATCGGAGCTGCAGAAGAGCTACATTTCCAGAGCCCTGGATCAGGGTGCCACCGGCGTCATGGTTCCTATGCTGAATAACGCGGAGATGGCGAAAGAACTGGTCTCCTGGTCCAAATATACCCCGCTTGGAGATCGCGGTTTCACCGCCTGTGGCGCGCACTCTAATTACCATGGTGGAAAACATCTGGATGTGATGGCAGAAGGAAATGCCCGAACCATCAGCATTGCCCAGATCGAATCCACGGAGGCGCTGGAAAATATTGACGACATTGCCGCGACCGATGGACTCGATGCACTGCTTATCGGTCCCAATGATCTGTCCATCTCTCTTGGCATCCCTGGTGATCTGACAAATCCCATCGAGCTGGATGCCATCCGTTCTGTCATGACTGCCTGCAAACGCCATGGAAAATTGTTCGGCATGCACGCTGGCTCCGGTCTTCTGAAAATGTTCTATGACGATCTTGATATTGTCATGATGAAAACCGATATAGATTTCCTGACAGACGGATTCCGTTCAATCAAAAAACAGTTTTCAGTAGAATGAATCTCTATCTTCAAAAAGGTCTGGAGAACGAAACGATTCTCCAGACCTTTCAAATTGGAAGTAATGGTATTACTTAATCCACGCCTCCAAAGATGCTTCTGCCTTATCCACACTGCTGCCATGAATGGCAAGCCCTTTCTTTACCACTGCACCTTTAGCCGCATTTGCAATCTCCTGCTCCGTATGTACCAATCCGCTTCCTTCATGAGTACAGAAGGGATGAACCGTCTTTCCTGCAAAATCATAATGTTCCAGGAACGTGTAGACTGCCATGGGCATGGTACTGCAGTAATTGGGATATCCCAGATAAATTTCATCATAAGCATCCAGATTCTCCGGCAGATTCAGTACCTCCGGTCTTGCATTCTTCTGAAAATCTTCCCTTGCCTCTGCCACACACTCTTTGTAATCGTCAGAATAGGGCACTTTCTGCTGAATCTCAAAAAGATCTGCGCCCGTCAGCTTTGCAAGCATTTTCGCAGCCTTTGCAGTATTTCCCTCTTTGATCTGTTTCAGTGCTCCTCCAAAATAATTTTCTCCTGCTCTGGAATAGTATGCAATCAATTTTGCCATGTCAGTTTTCCTCCTTATTTCTTATCGGTTTTCTCTTCCAATAATTTAATTGAGTTCAGATAGTCTTCTTCTACAGAGCTAAGTGTCCGCGCTCTGTATTTTCTACATTCACCTGTCGCTTTATCAATGGCCTGCTTATGCGATATACTTCCATTTCCCTGCAAAAGCTGCTCACCGCTCATTGTCAGAATCCGATCCAGATGTTCCGCCCAATCTTTCATTGTCATTGCCTGTTCCCGTTCTGCCTGACGCTCTGCAAAATCAAGATAACCAGATACCAGTTGTCCCATCGCACGTAATTCTTTTTCAGATAAATAATTCTTCGCAACGACTGCTTCTTTTAATGTTGGCTGATTTCCCTTAAACGTAGTAAGTCCCATAAATTCTTTTTCTGCATCAGCTCTGGTATAAATTACTTCTGCTGCAGTTTGTCCATGAATTGCATAGTGAATTTTATTTTGCACTTTTTGGAAAAATGCGATGGATATTTCCGCTTTCGGATCATAATCAATACTCGTTGCATAAATTTCCAGAACCTGGCGGTAAAATACTTTCTCTGATGCACGGATATCACGGATTCTCTCCAATAATTCCCTGAAATATCCGCCGCCTCCGAGATTTTTCAACCGCTCATCATCCAACGCAAAACCTTTTTTCATATATTCTTTTAAAATCCCGGTTGCCCAAATTCTGAACTGTGTTCCGCGTTTTGATTTCACACGATATCCAACGGAAATGATAACATCAAGATTGTAATAATCTACCTGATAAATTTTCCCGTCAGCGGCAGTTGTTGCAAATTTTGCAACAACTGAATCACGCTGTAATTCACCTTCAGTAAATATATTTTTTATATGTCTGGAAATGGTTGATTTATTTCGCTGGAATAATTCTGCCATTTGATCAACAGACAGCCAGACTGTATCGCCATCAAAAGTTGTTTCAACTTTCGTCAGGCCATCCTCTGTCGTATAAATAATCATATCTGCTTTTTCTTTGTTCATATATAACCACCTGGTTTTATCTGCTCAGAAGTGCCACCGTCTCCACATTTGCTGACCACGGGAACATGTCCACGCAGCATGCTTTCACCAGACGGTAACCGCTCTCCTGCAGCATCTCCAGGTCTCTTGCCAGGCTGGTGGGTTTGCAGGAAATGTAAACCATGCGCTCCACGCCATAATTGATAATTTTTCTCAGTGCTTTCGGGTTAATACCGTCTCTTGGCGGGTCGAGAACGATGAAATCCGGGCGTTCTTCGATGGTATCCAGCATCTTCAGCACATCGCCTGCCAGGAATTCACAGTTGGTCAGGCCATTGAGCTTCGCATTTTCTCCTGCTGCCTGTACCGCCTCTTCCACAATCTCCACACCGATCACTTTCTTTGCCACCGGAGCCAGAATCTGGGCAATGGTACCGGTGCCGCTGTAGAGGTCGAAGATCACCTGATCCTTTGTCTCGCCCACATAGGATCTGGCCGTGTCATAGAGCACTTCCGCTCCCAAGGAATTGGTCTGGAAGAAGGAAAAAGTGGAAATACGGAATTTCAGTCCCAGCAGTTCCTCATAAAAATGCTCCTGTCCATAGAGAATGTCTGTCCGGTCGCTCTGTACCACATCTGCCAGACTGTCGTTGATGGTATGAAGGATTCCCGCAAATTTTCCTTTCAGTGGAAGGGCCAGAAGGCGTTCTTTCCATTCGTTCAGATCCGGTTCCATCTGGGATGTGGTCACCAGGGACAGCAACACCTCTCCGGTCTTCACGGCCTTTCTCACCAGCAGATGGCGGAGATACCCCTGATGGGATAATTTATGATAGAAAGGAATCTCCTTCTCCTTAAAATAAGCAAGGGTCTCTTTTAATACCGCGCGGAAATCTTCATCCGCAATCCGGCAGCCGTCTACGGTCACAATATCATAAAAGCTTCCCCTCTTATGCATGCCAAGTGACAGCGGTCCGTCTTTTACCTCATCACCAAAAGAAAACTCCATCTTATTCCGGTAATCATAGTGGCTGGGACTTTCTTTAATTCCCTCAAACGCATATTCATAACCGAAAGGCGCCACTGCCTGATCCAGCAGTTCCTTCACCTGATTTTTCTTCAGATCCAGCTGCGTTTCATAGGGCAGATTCTGATAAGTACATCCGCCGCAGTCGGCAAAATGCGGACATACCGGCTCACATTCCAGGGAGGATTTTTCCAGCACCTCCAGAATCCGGCCTTCTGCCTTTCCGCTTCTTACTTTATTGACAGAAAACCGTACCTTCTGTCCCGGTACTCCGTTTTTCACTACAACGGTCTTTCCACCTACCTGAATATGACATTTATTCGGAAACGCAACTTTTTCAATGGTTCCTTCGTAAATCTGTCCTTTTTTCATCGTTATATTCCTTTCTTCCCTACTCTTTATGGAACTATTCAGACCACATTCGCAAAATCGCTGCTAACACAGCTTTACTTTTGCTCATGTGGTTACTTCGCCATATAAAATTGCTATTCCGCTTGAATGCAAGCATTCGCAGAAAGCAATTTTGCATGGCTCTGAATAGTTCCACAAAATAAGCTCCTTCCACCCAACCACTGCACGCATCTGAACGTGCCAATCGGACAGAAGGAGCTTATCTGTACATCACTCTTACGTCATGCCGGATTCTTACTCTTCCGTATCGTCTCCGTCTTCTTCCTCTTCGTCGTCCTCATCATCGAAGTAATCATCCTCGAAATCGTCGTCGAAGTCCTCATCGAAATCTTCCAGATAATCCGGTGTAAAGAAACGGTATACCGCATAAGCAATACCCGCTACTGTAAGTACGGCAGCAATGGTAATTCCTACCCACATCAGAATGTTGCTTTTCTTCTCTTCTTCCTTCTTAATGTGAAGCAGTTCCCCCAACAGTTCATTCGTCTTTGCTGAATTAATTAAATCCTCTACACGGTTCATGGTGGATCCCTCTTTTCTTCTTAAATTATTGCCTAGTATACCATATTTTTGTATCATTTGCAATTTGCACTTAGGATATGCATTACACTTTTTTCAATTTTGCGAAAGAGGCAAACATTCTCTTTACGCCATAATTGTCAAATTCTACTTTGACCTCAAAATCCCTGCCGCCATCGGCAATCTCCAGTACGGTTCCCTGTCCGAATTTGATATGGGATACCCGGTCACCCACGGTATAATCCAGGCTGTCTGCCTTCACAACTTTAAACTGGCTGGGATCAAAGGTCTTGGTCTTAAATGCTTCTTTTGCCTTCTGATACGGCGTATCTTTAGGCGGGGTCTGTACCTTCGGTGCCGGAGGCACGACACTCTTCTTACCGAGCAGTTCCGGTGGGATTTCCCGGATAAAACGTGAAATATTATTATACTGATTCTCGCCGCGGATCATGCGGACTCTGGCGCAGGTGAGGGTCAGTTCTTTCATGGCACGGGTAATTCCCACATAGCAGAGTCTGCGCTCTTCCTCGATCTCCTCCGTGGGATTGTCTGCCGCGATGGACATATAGCTTGGGAACAGCCCATCCTCCATGCCTGCCAGAAATACATAGGGAAATTCCAGTCCTTTTGCACTGTGGAGCGTCATGAGGAGTACCCGGTTGTCACTCTCTTCCAAGCTGTCAATATCTGCCACCAGCGCTACTTCCTCCAGAAATCCGCTCAGCGACGGATGTTCTTCTCCTTCTTCGTAGGATACAGCCTTACTGATAAACTCGTCGATATTTTCCAGACGGGCCTTTGCCTCATCCGTATCTTCATCCTTCAATTCCTGACTGTAACCGGTCCGATCCAGAATCTCTTCGATCAGCTCCTCCAGGCTCATATCTGCCAGGCGGAGACGCAGCTCATGAATCAGCGTCACAAAAGGCTGAATCTTGATGGCTGCTCTTCCAAGTCCCGGAACATGTTCCGCATCTTCCAGCGCCTCAAAAAAGCTCATGCCCATGTCTTCCGCATAATTCTGCACTTTATTGAGAGACACATTTCCAATGCCCCGTTTGGGCACGTTAATGATTCTGCGGACAGCCAGATCGTCTTTTCCATTATCAATGGTTTTCAGATAAGCCAGAATGTCCTTGATCTCCTTACGGGAATAGAAATTTACTCCGCCAATGAGCTTGTAAGGAATATTGGCGTATAAAAATTTCTCCTCAAACAGACGGGACTGGGCGTTGGTGCGGTACAGTACTGCAAAATCTTTGTACTCCGCTTCCCCGTTTCTCACTTTTTTCCGTATCTCGCCTGCCACATACTCGGCTTCGTCATATCCGGTCTGGAACTGCTGGAAAAATACCGGCTCTCCCTCCCCGTTCTCCGTCCAGAGCGCTTTTTCCTTTCTTCCCCGGTTATGGGCAATCACCGCATTGGCCGTATCCAGAATGTGCTTGGTGGAACGGTAATTCTGCTCCAGTTTTACTACTTTTGCATCCGGAAATACCTCTTCAAAATCCAGGATATTTTTAATATTTGCCCCACGGAATTTGTAGATGGACTGATCGTCATCACCTACCACGCAGAGGTTATGATATTTCTTCGCCAGAATACTGATGAGCTTAAACTGCACTGTATTGGTATCCTGATACTCGTCCACCATAATATAGCGGAACCGCTCCTGATAAGACTCCAGCACATCCGGACAGCTCTGGAACAACTCCACGGTCTTTACCAGCAGATCGTCAAAATCCAGTGCATTATTTTTCTTCAGCTCCTTCTGATATTCCAGATAAGCCTGAGCCATTTTCTCCATCCGAAAATCGCCTCTGGCCTGCAGCTGAAACTCATTCGGTGAAATATATTCATTCTTTGCATTGGAAATAACGCTTAACACCGCCCGTTCTTTATAAAGCTTCGGATCCAGTTCCAGACGTCTGCAAACGTCCTTCATCACCGTCTTCTGATCTTCCGTATCATAAATCGTAAAGTTGGTGTCATATCCCAGCCGGTCAATATACCGCCGCAGAATCCGTACACATGCCGAGTGGAATGTGCTGACCCACACACTCTCAGAACCGTATCCTACAATACGGTCTACACGTTCCCGCATCTCTCCTGCTGCCTTATTGGTAAAGGTAATGGCAAGAATATTCCACGGATTCACTCCGCAGTCCTCTATCAAATGGGCAATTCTGTACGTCAGTACTCTGGTCTTTCCTGATCCCGCACCTGCCAGAATCAGAAGCGGACCTTCCGTACACCGAACCGCCTCCTGTTGTTCTTTATTTAATGTTCCCGGATCACTCATATGGGATCCTCCTTTGTCCATCTACTTTTTTCATAACTATAGCATAAGAACAGATGTTTGACAATTGCTTTCCCCTGGCAAACCTTCTATAATGAAAGGTAGTTTTTAAGAAAGGATTTTCCCATATGTATCAGAAAATCAAACGGATTCTGGCGCTGGCCGCCGTCATCATCATTGCACTTTTATATGCAGCTACCTTTGTACTTTCTTTTCTTCCGGGCGACCAGGCGAAAGACCTTCTCATGGTGTCCATTGTAGCCACTGTGGTGATTCCGGTACTTCTCTATATTTATCTGTGGCTGTTCCGTCTGTTTAAAGGAGATCACAAAGATCCGGATGATCCGGAAAAATAAGCCGCCGCACACAACCATTTCTTCTGCATATATTACACTATAAATTTCTGCTGAAGGAATGAGACTATGAAAAAATGGATTTCTGTCTTTCTGTCTGCATTGGCGGTGGTTTCGCTCACTGCCTGCGGCGGACAGGAGACCTCACAAACTTCTTCTCTTACTCCCGTCACCTTAAATGAAGTGGCACATTCTATTTTCTATGCTCCCCAGTATGTGGCAATTGAAAACGGTTATTTCAAGGACGAGGGAATCGATCTGACCCTGGTCACCGGATTTGGTGCTGACAAGACCGCCACCGCTGTTGTATCCGGCGAAGCGGACATTGGTTTCATGGGAAGCGAATCTTCTATTTACATTTACAATCAGAATCCCGATGATTATCTGGTGAATTTCGCCCAGCTGACCCAGCGGGCCGGAAATTTTCTTGTAGCCAGAACCGATTCGGATACTTTCCGGTGGGCAGATCTGAAAGAAACCTATGTATATGGCGGCCGGGCAGGCGGTATGCCGGAAATGGTATTTGAATATATTCTGAAAAAGAATGGCATTGATCCGGCTGCGGACTTGACCATTGACCAGAGCATCGATTTTGGCTCTACCGCCGCCGCATTTACCGGAAATGGTTCTCCTGCTGATTACACGGTGGAATTTGAGCCTGCTGCCACCACTCTGGAGCAGGAAGGCAAAGGCTATGTGGTTGCTTCTCTCGGCGAGGCTTCCGGCTATGTACCTTACACCGCCTACAGTGTGAAGCAGAGCTACCTGAACGCTCACCCGGATATTCTGCAGGCTTTCACCAACTCGCTTCAGAAGGGAATGGATTATGTGCAGACTCATACCCCGGACGAAATCGCTCAGGTGATCCAGCCTCAGTTTGCAGAGACGGATTTGGATACCATCACTACTATCGTCACCCGTTACTATGAACAGGACACCTGGAAAAGTGATCTGATCTTTGAGCAGAGCAGCTTCGATCTTCTGCAGAATATTCTGAAAGAGGCCGGGGAACTGCCAGCGTGGACGCCTTATGAGGAGCTGGTGGATACCACCTTCGCAGCAAAAGCTGCTGAATCCACTTCCAACTAAACGCTCAACCGGAATCAATAGACTGTGAGCGGGACTGCGGACGTTCCTTTCACAGTCAGTTGATTCCTTCCCTGCTATGCGTAAATTATACCTCAGAAATATGTAGTTTTTAAAACTATATCTCTTGACTTTATTTTCCATGTCTGTTATTATTAGTTTGATAATCAAAATATTTATTTATAGGGCAACTGCCCGGAAAAGAGTATGTATGAACATCAAACCGTTACAAATTGGAAATAAAGTGGCAAAGCTTCCTTTGATCCAGGGAGGTATGGGTGTGGGCGTCAGCCTGTCCCGTCTGGCAGGTGCTGTGGCGAAAGCAGGCGGCGTCGGCATTATCTCCACTGCACAGATTGGATTTAACGAACCGGATTTTGAAAAGGATTCCAAGACCGCCAACCTGCGTGCCATGAAAAAAGAACTGCAGAAAGCACGTGAACTGGCTCGCGATGCGGTCGGAGCCTGTGCCGGACTTCTTGGGTTTAATATTATGGTCGCCACCCATGACTATGCCGATTACGTAAGAACTGCTGCCAAAGCCGGCGCGGACGTAATTGTCTCCGGTGCCGGTCTGCCGGTGGACATGCCCGCTTATGTGGAAGGCACCGATACCAAGATCGCGCCCATTGTCTCTTCTGAAAAGGCAGCCCGCATCATTCTGAAACGCTGGGACAAACATTTTCAGCGCACGGCGGACTTTCTTGTTATTGAAGGCGCCCATGCCGGCGGACATCTGGGATTTTCCAGAGAACAGCTGACCCATCTCTATGAGCCGGATTACGACCGTCAGTATGACCAGGAGATCCAAAAGATCATTGCCTGCACAAAAGAATATGCTGACAAATATCATACCTCCATTCCGGTTATTGTGGCCGGAGGCATTATGAATGCCGAGCAGACCAGCCACATGCTGTCTCTGGGTGCTGACGGTATCCAGGTAGCCACACCATTTGTCACCACTGAGGAATGTGACGCCGCTCCGGAATTTAAAGAAGCTTATGTGAATGCCCGCCCGGAAGACATCGAGATCGTCATCAGTCCGGTAGGAATGCCTGCAAGAGCCATTCACAATCCATTTCTGGAAAAGATCAGACTTGGAAAAGAGACGATCACCAAATGTTACCGCTGCCTGGAAAAATGCAATCCAAAGGAAACGCCTTACTGTATCACCCAGGCCCTGATCCGTGCGGTCCGTGGTGACGTGGAACATGGCCTGATCTTCTGCGGGGATAACGCTGCTTATCTTGACCATATCGGCACTGTGCAGGAAGTCATTGCTTCGCTCTTCACATAAGAAAACAACCGGATATGCAAATCCATGCATATCCGGCCTTTTTACGGCTCTATACTTCTTCAAAGTCTTCTTCCCGCAGAATGGTATTTCCATTCTCGTCAATATTCTTTTTCGTCATTTTTGCAAAGAAACGCTTCATACCGCCTTTCTCTGCATGTTCCATGGCTTCGTCCAGAATTTCCTTTACTTCAGTAACTGTCACATTATTATCCAGTGTCTGGCGTGAGCCAATTCTGTCATATAATGCCAGTACCGCAAATTCATCCAGTGAATATCCATTTTCCATTGCATAAGACTTTGCAAAGTTCACCAGTTCCTCGTTGGAAAATACGGGAACTTCCACCCTATAATCAAATTTGGAAGCAAAGTTTTTATTTTTCAGAAAAATCTTCTGGATATCTTCATCCGTTCCTTCCAGAATCAGCAGCAGTCCTCCGGTATCCCCTTCCATAGCAAGGCTGAGTGCCATGAGTGTTCCGCTTTCCAGACTTCCTGCATTTTCAATAATCAATGCTCCGCCCTTCAGCTTGGAAAGTACTTCCTGAATATCCTTGGAATTCAGCTTGGATCCGCTGATCTTCGCCAGTTTATGCCCATCCAGTCTCTTTTCTTTCTGAAGTGCCTTCACAATGTCGATCGCCAGTGTCGTTTTTCCATTTCCTCTGGATCCGGTAATCACCACATTTCCTTTGGAAGAATTACTTCTGGCTGACGGTGCTTCCCCTTTCAGAAGCCCGGACAGCTGTTTGCCCATTCCTTTTACGGTTGCAAAATAGCTGAACACTCTGGCCTGTTCTCTGGAAAGATGACCCGCACGAACCGCCAGTTCTGCCACTTTCAAAGACATGGTATTCTGCAGATCCTGAATCATATTAAGAGAAGCCGTCTCGGAAGATACTTTCTCAGATTCCGGTTCCGGTCTGGATTTCACTTCCGGTTCCGTCTGTATCTGTTCCGTAAGATCTTCCAGCGCTTCGCCTTCTTCCTCCTCCAGATCCTCCGCAGCCTCTGTATCAACAGGCAGATCATCTTCCGTCACAATCGTGGGTGCCTGCTCCTTCTTTTCCTGCTCAATCTCATTCAGCAGATCCCGCACATCCTGCGGAATTTCCTCAGATTCCCCGGAAATCAGTTTCATCAGTTCTGCAGTCTTCTGCATTACCTGCGCTTTCCGCTCTTCTTCCTGCTTTGCATTGGCTTCCAGTCTTGCCTCGGTCTCTGCTTTTTTCTGTTCCCACTCGGCGAGCACATCCGGAATCGTCAGCAGTTCGTCAGATGGTTCTTCCTCTTCCGGCTCCATCTCCAGCTCTTCTGGAAGTTCTTCCAACTCTGGTTCCGTCTCCGGCTCCGCAGGAAGTTCCTCCAACTCCGGTTCTGCCTCCGGCTCTTCTGCTGTCTCCAGAGACTCCAGTTCCAGAGATTCCAGCTCCAGAGGTTCCTCCTCATCCTCTTCTTCCACTGCAGGATCCTCCAGCGGTTCTAATTCAGGCAGATCCTCTTCCAGTTCCGGCAATTCCACACTTTCAGCTTCCGGAATCTCCTCTGATTCGACCTCAGCTTCCAGATCCATGTCCAGTTCATCCAGTTCCGGAATATCCACCTCTTCGGACTCCGGCTGCTCCGCCATTTCTTCCGGCTCTGCGTCCAGATCCAGATCCAGTTCTTCCAATTCCGGCTCTTCTGCTTTTTCTTCCCCGACAGTTTCCGGCAAAGTCTCCAGATCCGGAATATCAATTTCCTCTCCTGTCTGCAGCAGTTCATCCAGATTTGCCGCCAGCTCTGCCTGCAGATTCATGGTACTGAATTTATCCGCGTTAAAATCTACTTCTGTTCCTTCAAAATCATCTTCTGACACTGTCGGTTTGTCAGAATGCTCATATTTTTCCTGCTGCGCTGCAGTAAGTGGTGCATACTGCATCTTCAGCTCCATGGCCTTTCTGACATAATCGCCCTCGCTGAACCAGAGAATCAGTTCATCACATTCCCTGACACACTCTTCTGTCATTCCCGCCTCTGCATAGAGAGATGCCAGCTCATAGGCCCATTTTTCCTGATATTCATGTGCTTTATAATCTTTCAGGATCCGAATCTGATCTTCTATGGCAGATCCCCGTTCCCGATAGATCTGATACTTCAAAATATAACGGCTCTGGTCATGAGGCGCCACTTTTACAAATTCCCGGTAAAGAGCAATGGCCTCCTCAAACTGATGCATCTTCGTTGCAATCTCTGTCATCTTATACAACAGCATCCGGCCTACCGATGCCTTATCATAAGCAATGTTCAGAATCTCCATGCAGTCTTCATAACGCTCCATGGCTTCATACACATCACTTACAATATAAAGCATGTTCAGATTCTTCACCCGTCTCCAGTCAATGGTGTCTGCAATCTTGGCCGCTGTCTCATAATCCTTTTTATTTGCCAGCTTTTCTATCTGTTCCGCCTTCAGACGGTACTCATATTTATCCAATGTTGGATACCCTCTTTTCCTATACTTCTACGATTCTAGAGCATGCTACTGCAAGAGAACCATCTCCGATATGGCATGCTACGCTCAATGACAATTCGTCTGTTCTCTGAATCTGATAGCCCGGAAATTCTGCCTCTAATTCCTTTGCAAATTCCGCTGCAGCTTCCTTATTATTGGTATGTGCTACATCAATCCGCATAGGCTGTCCTGCGAACCGGTTCTCCAGATCACTGCGGATGGCATCGATCATGGTCCGTTTCGCTGCGTTCATGGTACGCACTTTTGCAAAAGAATCCAGCTTCTCACCCTGAATCTGCAATACCGGTTTCAGCCGGAGCATAGTTCCGAGAGCCGCTGCCGCCGGAGTGATTCTGCCGCCCTTTTTCAGATATTTCAGTGTCGTTACCGTAATATAAATACTGGACTGCAGAGCCTCCTCTTCCAGAACCGCTTTTACCTCTGCTGCTGTCTTTCCTGCTGCAATCAGTCTCTGTGCATCTAATATGGAAGAAATCTGGGTAATAGAAATACGCTGGTTATTGACTACCTGTACTTTTCCATCATAATCATCCGCCAGCATCATGGCCGTCTGGCAGCTTCCGCTCAGTCCGCTGGACATGGGAATATGCACGATCTCATCATACTCTTTGAGCACCTCATCCCATAATTTCATAATGGAATCCGGGGACGGCTGGGAAGTGGACACGTCTGCGTCCTCCTTCAGGAACTCATAAAACTGATCCGGGAAGAGATTTACTCCGTCCAGATATTCCTTCTCATTAATCAGAAACGGCATCGGGAGTACGAAAATTCCCATCTCCTTTGCTTCCTTCTGGCTCAGTCCACTGTTACTGTCGGTTACAATTGCTATTTTACTCATACGATTATTATCCTCTTCTATAATTTTTCCCAGCAGAAATAACAATGATAATGCTGG
>CAVFMZ010000080.1:0-9808 GCA_963623675.1 Firmicutes bacterium CAG:176
TATGGCTGACACTGTCGGCCAGTGCCATGGCTCCTGCAAGATTGCAGATAAACGGGTATTTAAATTTGTGGTTGATGGTCGGCAGACCCTGATATTCCAGTCCATACTGGAATCCATTCTCTTCCATGATATGGAAGATCTTTTTCAGCCGCTGATGATACCATTCAAAGTTCTCATCATACTCTTTTTCGTCACTTCCCGGCCACAGATGGTTATATGCCTTATCACAGCCTGCTGCCTTTGCCCGTTCCAGCCATCTTGCCCACTGTTCCAGTGCGGTTTCAAATTCTTCATCGCTTACTTTGAACATGTCGCAGGGCGCCATCATCAGTCCCCAGCGCATTCCCATGTCTGCAAGCCGTTTTCCCTGTTCTCTGGCCGCTTCCACGCTTCCAAATGCGTGGGCCGGAACTTCAATCCCCTGAAAACCATTCCGGTGTGCTGCTCCCAGCACCTCTTCAAATGAATATTTATTCATTCCCATGGTTCTTGGATTCAGATTTGCATACATCAGATTCTCTCCTCTTTTACAGCTCCAGCGGTCTCTCCATGAGACGGATGATCTCAGTCTCCGGAATATCTACCGGACCGCCCAGCAGATTTGCGATCAGCAGCTCTTTTCCAAGCTTTTCAGCGGATACAATTCTCTGGCATGCCAGGCCCAGATTAGATGCGATACTTAATACACCGTGGTTAGCCATCAGAACCAGGTTTCGGTGTAACAGGTACGGTCTTGCTTTCTCGATGATCTCAGTGGATCCCGGCATTCCGTAAGGTACACACGGAATATCATGATAATGGAATAAAAGCTCCGGATGACATTTTACTTCGATGCTCTTATTTGCTACTGCATAGCTGGTAAGAATCGGTGCATGGCAGTGGATACATGCGTTCACTCCCTCTTTCACCGTATACGCGCCTGCGTGCATCAGAGTCTCGGAAGAAGGTTTTCCGGTTCCCCAGATTTTCTGATCTTTTACCGGTTTTGAAAAATCAAAGGTAGAAAGATCAAATACACAGATGTTGTCGTAAGTCAGCGCCTTCTTGCTTGTTCTGCTCGGAGTGATATACATCAAGTCCCCGTCTTTAATTGACAGATTTCCTTCAAAGGTGTTGACGAGTTCCTGATCCTGCATTTCTGCACCAACTCTCATGATCTCGTCCATCACCGCAGTATTAATTCTGCTGTCCATCATGTCTCCTCCTTAAATAAGTTTTTCTGTAGCATATATTGCAGCCGTTCTTCCCAGTAGGAAGAAGGATTGCATTTGTAGATTTTGGTCTGGCAGGACGCCTTCGCCACTTTGTGCAGCTCTTCTTCTGACTGTACCGCTCCTGTGGCGTACATCTGAAGAAGCAGGTTGCCGCAGGCAGAAGCCCATGGGCTTTCTGCCGCTACCGGAATCCGGCAGGCATCTGCGAACATCTGAAGAAGCACTTCATTTCTGACTCCGCCGTTCATAATTTCCAGGCGGGTGTACGTCTTTCCTGTCAGTTTTGTCAGGTTATCAATACTGTGCCGGATGTAAAGCGCGTAGCTTTCAAACAGACATCTGGACACCGCGTGGATTCCAATGACAGGTTCCTGTCCTGTATCGATGCAGTATTCCCGGATGGTGGTCAGGATATCGGATTCTGATACCCGGAACCGGTCATCACTGACATTGATAAAGGTATGGTTGGATGCCGTTTCTTTTACAGCGTCGCATACCATTTTGTAGTCCAGCTTTGGGAAATTTTCCTTCCACTTTTCCATGCACCGTTCCAGAATCCAGAATCCCGGAACATCCTTGCACAGTGAGTAAGTGTGAAAAACACCTCTCATATTTTTAAACTGTAAACGGTAACTTTCATCTGTCACCACCGGCTTCTTTACTCTTGCTCCGACGATGAAGGAAGTTCCCGTACTTACAAATACTTTGCTTTCATCCAGTTCCGGAATCGCGGCCAGTGCGGATTCGGTGTCATGTCCCGCTACCGTAATCACCGGTATTCCCTGAATTTCTGCAGGCTGTTCTTCTGTCTCTGTCTGATAGCGGGAAGCAAATGCTTCTGTCACTTTTCCTTTCAGGATTCCCGGATCTGCAAGCGGCCCAAACATTTCTGTAGGAATTCCAAATTCTTTTAACACCCGGTAATTCCAGTCTTCGCCGTTTTTCTTCAGGAAGTACAGTACGGAAGCAATGGTCTTTTCCGCTCCTGTCTCTCCTGTGATCAGGTATTCCAGCAGATTCGGAAGAGGAAGAAAGGTCTTTCCGCGCCGGACAGCCGGCAGCTGTTCCAGCGCATCTTCATACAGATGAAAGAGTCCTCTGGTCTTGATGGGAACATTTCCCATCTCCTCATACAGTTCCCTGTCTGTGAAATGTTCATGTACCCGCTCCATAATATGGTCGATCCGCCGGTCTCTGTAATGGTGGGGAAGCATCAGCAGCTTTCCGTTCTCATCCAGGATGCCGTATCCGTTTCCGTAAGTATCAATTCCCAGTGATACACAGTGATACTTCTTTTGAAACATGTTCAGACCCCGGTGAATGGTTTCCAGCATATGTTCTACATCTGCATATTCTCCGCCCTCTTTTATAAGGGGCGGATTTTTTTCTGACAGCGTATCCAGCACTTCCAGTTTCCCGTTTTCACAGGAAGCAGCCACCATTTTCATTCCTGTTGCGCCGATGTCCACGGCTACGTAGACGGAAGTCTTCATCGATCAGCCTCCAAGATATGCTTTCTGTACATCCTCGTTGCTTAACAGCTCTTCGCCCTTACCTTCGATTACCACCTCGCCATTCTGCACAACGAATGCGTAATCGCACATTTTCAGGGTATCGTTTGCATTCTGATCTACGATGATAATGGTAATTCCTGAATCGGCAATCTTCTTTACGAAGGAGAAGATTTCCTGTACCAGCTTCGGCATCAGACCAAGGGACGGCTCATCCAGAATCAGAAGCTTCGGATTGCACATCAGTCCTCGTGCGATTGCCACCATCTGCTGCTCACCGCCGGAAAGAGTTCCGGAAATCTGTTTCTTTCTCTCTTCTACTCTCGGGAACAGTTCATATACATTTTTCAGTCTTCTCTGGATCTCTGCCTTATCTTTTTCCAGATAAGCGCCCATGAGAAGGTTATCTTCTACAGTCATACCTGCGAAAAGCATACGTCCTTCAGGAACCATGGAGATTCCTTTTGCAACCAGTTTGTGGGACGGAAGTCCGGTAATGTCTTCTCCCTTATATACAACCTTGCCGCCCATGGGCTTGATTGCTCCTGTGATTGCTCTCAGCGTTGTGGATTTTCCAACACCGTTGGAACCCAGGATTGCGAGGATCTCACCTTCACGTACGGTAAAGTTGATTCCATGCAGTACGGACATTCCATTGTATCCTGCTTTCAGGTCTGTGACTTCCAGGATTTTCTCTTTCTTATTCTCCATCTGCCTTTGCTCCTCCTCCCAGATATGCGCTGATTACTTCCGGATTGGAAATAACTTCATCCGGAGTTCCAATTGTCAGAAGTTTTCCGGATACAAGAACAACTACCCGTTTGGAAACGTTCATAACAACGTCCATGTTGTGTTCAATGGTCAAAATTGCCACGCCTGTGGAATTAATCTTTTTAATCAGGTCTACGGAAGCTTTTCGTTCGGTTGCGTTCAGTCCTGCCATGGTCTCATCCAGAAGCAGAAGCTTCGGATCAGTTGCCATTGCTCTGGCAATCTCAAGACGTTTCTTCTGGGGAACGTTTAACTTTCCTGCCAGTTCATATTTAATATCCGCGATTCCACAAAGCTCCAAAATTTTGTCTACATGAGCCATCGCCTCGTCCATATCATTTCGTTTGCAAAGAGCTCCGATCAGAACATTTTCAAATACTTTCAGTTCTACCAGTGACTGCGGAATCTGGAATGTTCTTCCGATACCGAGTTTACAGATCTCATGGGATTTCATAGTTGTAATGTCTTTACCGTCGAAAATAACATTTCCTTCTGTCAGAGGATGGGCTCCGCTGATAGAATTGAACAGGGTGGTCTTTCCTGCTCCGTTGGGACCTACAACCCCGACGATCTCCCCTTCTTCCACATCAAAGGTGACTTTTTCATTCGCAACCAGACCGCCAAATCGTTTTGTCGCATTTTTTACTTCCAGAATCTTACTCATACGTTTCCTCCTGCTACTTCACTTTTCGTCTTGGCTGCCACTTCTCTTTTTGCAAACCATTTATTGAAGATGGAAAGAATTCCACCAGGAATGAAGAGAACGATCAGGATAACCAGCACACCATAGAGAATCAGGTCAAGTCCGCCGTACTGTCCAAGGTAAACACGGGAATACTCTGAAATCGTGGTCAGTACGATTGCTCCGAGGATCGGGCCTTCAACGGTTCCAACACCGCCCATAACTGCGGTCAGTACGATCATCATGGAAATATTCAGTGTCATAATGGTTGCCGGGTCAATGTACAGAAGGAACTGTGCATACAGGCTGCCACCGATACTTACGATGGCTGCACTCATGATGTACGCCCGGTTTTTATATTTTGCTACGTCGATTCCTACACTTTCTGCTGCCATCTCATTTCCTTTGATGGTTCTGAGATAGTAGAAGAATTTGGATTTGTCGAGGATTTTAATCATTACCAGAATTGCTACTACAAAGATCAGGAATACATAGTAGTAATTCAGCGGGTTTTTAAACTGCATGTACAGATATTCGTTTACGCCTTTGGTGTAGATGTAAACACCGGTTGCACCGCCGACCCATTTCCAGTTGACGAAAATAATTCTGGCACACTCTGCAAGAGCCATGGTGGAAATTGCAAATACGTGGCCTTTCAGTCTCAAAAGCGGTTTACCAAAAACGAATGCAACTACCATGGAGATGATCACGCCAAGCCAGATGCTGATCCACGGAGATATTTTCCAATACTGACAGGTGATTGCTACTGTGTACGCACCGATGCCGTAGAAAAGGCTGTGTCCGTTGGAAACCTGTCCACAGTAACCGCCGATAACATTCCAGCCCATACCAACGACTGCCCATACCATAATCAGAGATAACAGGTTCCATACAAAACGTACTCTTACAATCTGCGGGAACAGGATTGCAACAATCAGACAGGCAATCAGTCCCAGAAACCATTTTTTGTTGTTTCCAATCACTTTTTTCATACTTACTTACCTCCGAAGATTCCTTTGGGTTTGAACTGTACAATCAGCAGGAATGCGATACAGATACCCACGTATTTGAAGGAAGGGCTGAAGTAAACACCGGTAAGTGAATCGGCCAGTCCCATGATCATGCCGCCCAGCAGTGCGCCTGGGATGCTTCCGAAACCTCCCATTACAACTGCGATGAAACCGAAGAGCTGGAAGTTGCCTCCTACACTCGGATATACGTAATAGTAATAAGTAAGTGCACATCCTGCTGCTCCTGCAACTGCTGCGGAAAGACCGAAGGCAAATGCGTAAGCTTTTTCGGAGTTGATACCTACCAGTCCGGCTGCCGTCTTATTCATGGACGTTGCCCGGATTGCTTTTCCGGTTCTTGTCTTATTCAGGAACCAGAACATGAAGCCTGCCACACACATACAGATAACGAACGGAACCAGTTTGTTCTTTGCCATTACGATGAATCCAAGATCAATGCTTCCGCTGATTGCTACGTGCTGGATGGTTCTGAAATCGCCCTTGAAGAACAGCAGTGCCAGGTTGATCAGTACCATACTGAGTGCGAAAGTGATAAGTCGCTGTCCAAGTATCGGACCTCTCAGCGCTTTTGCGATGATCAGCTTATAGATGAATACACCTATAAAGAACATGATGATCATACAGAACGGTAATGACACGATCGGGTCGAGTCCAAGGTAGAGATTCAAGTAGAACGCACAATACATGGCGATCATCAAAAATTCTCCCTGTGAAAAACTCAGGATTCCCATTACGCCCCATACCAGAGCTACACCCATAGCGACCAGCGCCAGAGCCGAACCATTGATGATTCCTTCGTACACTGCCTGTAGAAAAATACTCATTAGCAGTTTACCTCCTTTTCTTTTGTTTCCGTTTTTTGATTTAATGAAATTCTACCATAAACATGTTTGAATATCAAGTATTTTTGTTTGTTTTTAAGATTTTCATGTTTGTTTCCAAAATTTTCGTTGGCAAATACATGAAAAAGCATATATTTTTGTGCAAGATGCTGTTTTCTGTATTTTTTTCTGTTGTTTTCATCAAAAAGGTCATTCTGCCTGCTGCAGAATGACCTTCCATTCACTTTTCGCTCTTATTTTATTGTTTTTCCATATTATAATGGACAAATAACCTCCACCTGCCGATCCGCAAACAGCTCCAGCCACTCCTGGGAGGGCTTCTGATCTGTGATTACGGCATCAATTTCTTTGATTTCTGCCAGCTTTGAGAATCCAACACTCCCAAATTTGGTATGATCTGCCAACAGATAGATCTTGTTTCCCTGTTCAAGCAAAGATTTCTTCATTTCAATCTCCACTTCGTGGGAATCAAAGATTCCACCATCCTCGGAAATTCCCTTACAGCTCATAAACACCATCTCCAGATGATATTCCTGCACCATATTTTTCGCCGCCCCGCCCTGAAGGGAATAGGACTGACGGTTAATATAGCCGCCGGTAGACAGAAGTCTGTAATGTGATTCTGCCATATCGCAGATCGCTTTTACAGAATTAGTCAGTACCAGCAGATCTTCCCGCTCCTTCAGCTGTTCCAGAAGTTCCATGGAAGTGGAGCTGGCATCGCAGCCAATGCTGGCTCCAAAAGGAATCAGATTGACTGCAAGCCCGGCAATGATGCGTTTTGCCTCTGTATTGGTGCTTTCCCGCTTCAGAAAACTAATCTTTTCAGATAAATCCGCCGGTGTGATCACCGCACCTCCATGGGTTCTGGTCAGAAAGCTCTCCTGTTCCAGTTTTTCCAGATCCCGTCGGATGGTTTCTGACGTCACTGCAAGCTGTGTACTCAGCTCCGATACAGACATCCTACGCTCTGTCCGCATAATCTGTCGAATTTGTTCCAAACGTTCCTTCTGTGCCATACACTCCCTCTTACTGCCTTTATTTTGTCAACGCAAGGTAATCACGATAGCGCGCTTCCACCTGTTCTCTGTCTTTCACGCCATCTGTAGCGCCAACAGCCTCCACCGCAATAGAAGCCGTGCAGTTTGCAAGCTCTGCACACTCTCTTAAAGACTTACCTTCCAGAAGGCCGCAGATAAATCCGGAAGCAAAGTTATCACCTGCTCCGGTGGTATCAATGCAGTTGGACTTCGGATAACCCGGCACGATAAAGCTTTCCTTCGCATTCTTGACAAGGCAGCCTTTCTTGCCGATTTTGATCAGCACGTTCTTCACGCCCAGTCCGATGAGCACATCCGCAATCTCTTCCACATCTTCTTTTCCGGTCAGCCTGCTGGCCTCCTCGTAATTCGGGAAGAAATAATCGATGTAAGCCAGGGATTCTCTGATATCCTCCAGCGTCTCGCCGCGCTTCGGTCCTACCATATCCGCGCAGATCACCATATTCTGTTCCTTTGCTTTTTGGAACAAATGAAGCATCAGGCTCTGATCCAGCTGTGGATTATTGAAAATGCTGGCAAAAGAAAGAATTCCTGCTCCATTTACCGCATCCAGATTCACATCCTCCGGAGAGAAGGTCCAGATACTGCCGCTGCGGTTGTTAATAAACGTACGCTCGCCATCCTCGCAGATCAGTCCAATATTGATACCTGTCACTTTTTCCTTATCCAATTTGATATGGGCAGTATCAATATGGTTCTTTCTGCAGTGTTCGATAATCATGGAACCAATCATATCGTCACCAAAGCAGCTGATCAGTTTTACTTTATGTCCCAGACGGGTAATGATGGTCGCCTCATTCAGTGCGTCACCACCGACAGACCACACCATTTCCTTTGCCGGATAGGACGCAACGTCCAGCAGTCCTTTTCCAATGGGATAGACCTGAAGATCCATATGGGCTGCTCCCACGATCACCACATCGTAATCGTTGTTTTTACTCATATCCATCCTCCAATTCTGCCGGATTATTTATCCAGTGCTTCTGCCATGTCGCGGATCAGTGCCACATCCTCTGCGGACAGCTCCACTTCTGTACAACGTACATTTTTAACGATATTTTTTACCTTGCTGGCTCCGCTTAAGAGTACCACTTTCTCATCCTGTGCCAGAATCCATGCCATATTAATATCTGCCGGTGTGCAGTTGTATTTCTCACACAACGGTTTCAGCTGATCCAGATAATCAAATACCTTCGGCAGATTCTCAGGCTGGAACCATTTCTTGTTGCACTGTGCGCCTACCGGCTGGTAATCTCTCGGAAGAGCACCGCTTAACAGTCCCATTTCCAGAGGAGAATATGCCTGAAGTACTACACCGCGCTCTTTGCAGATCGGGAGAAGTTCTTTCTCCACACCGCGATCCAGAACGGAATATTTTGCCTGTACAATGTCAAGATCGCCATATTTCAGGTATTCTTCTACCTGCTCCGGTGTTACGTTTGCAGCACCGATGGCTCTGATCTTTCCTTTTTCTTTCAGGGTGTTGAGCACCTCCATGGTCTCTCCGATGGGAGTATAGAACGGCTCTACAGACTGCCAGTGGGACATATAGATATCTACATAGTCCACTCCCAGACGCTCCAGGGACTTGTCAATCTCATCCAGTACGGACTCTTTGGAAAGATTCCAGTACAGCTGTCTTCCGTTTACTTTATTAAAAAGTGATCCCTCACGATCCCATACAACACCGAACTTGGTTTCCAGAATGATCTCCTCGCGGTTCATGCCCTTCAGAGCTTTTCCGATGATCCGCTCACTCTGTCCGAAGTTATATCCGGGAGCTGTATCAATCAGGTTGACGCCAAGCTTCGGAGCTTCCTGAATGGTTTCAATGCAGGCTGCCTCATCCTTGTCGCCGCCCCATGCGGAGCCGCCGCCGATGGCCCAGGTTCCAAGACCCATTCTGCACACCGGCTTGTCCAGTTTTCCAATCTTGATTGTTTTCATATTAGTTCGCCTTTCCGTCTGCACCAAAGAGCACGATCTTCTCAGCTGCTCTCTGTTTTACTGCTGCACGCACGAAACGCTCCAGCTCCAGGAAGGTTGCATCCGTATGCTCGCGGATCGCATCCATTGCAGCAAGGCAAAGCTCTGTATGAATGTTGATCTTGGTAATTCCAAGGCTGATAGCAGTTCTGATGTCCTCATCACCGATACCGGATGCGCCGTGAAGTACCAGCGGAACACTAACTGCATCACGAACCTTTTCTACTACCTCGAAGTTCAGCTTCGGCTCGGAAGTGTAGACGCCATGCTGATTTCCGATAGCAACGGCCAGAGAATCACAGTTAGTACGCTCTACGAACTCTGCTGCCTGGTTCGGATCGGTATATTTGTAGTTTGCCAGTGCCTCCTCGTAAATAGTCTCATTTCCCACATGGCCAAGCTCAGCCTCTACCGGTACACCCAGCGGATGGAAATAGTCAACCACTTCTTTGGTAAGACGGATATTTTCCTCAAAATCATATGCGGAAGCATCTCTCATGACAGAGTTCATACCATGGTTGTATGCATTCTGTACGATCTCCATGCTGCGGCCGTGATCCCAATGCGTGATAACCGGAACGGTTGCTTTCTTTGCCATGGATTCCATCATCCAGCAGAAATCTTCAAAAGAAGTATTTCCAACGAAACCGGTTCCGAAGGAAATGATAACCGGTGCTCTTAACTCCTCAGCTGCGTCCATAACGCCCATG
>CAVFMZ010000080.1:9827-12595 GCA_963623675.1 Firmicutes bacterium CAG:176
TCTCTGCATTCCATACGTTGAAATGCGGGATTGCATAATGTCCTGCTTTTGCTTTTTCTTCCCAGTATCTGATATTTGCTAACATTTTTCTCTCTCCTATTCTTCTACTTTGATGACGCCTTTGATGATCTCGGATTTTCTGCTCAGGGATTCCTCAAATGCGCGCTGTACATCTTTGTAATCGTAAATATCCGTTACCATGGATTTCACATCAAAACGTCCGGATGAAATCGCCTCAATGGTCATGGGATAATTATTTGCATAACGGAATACCGTCTGAATCTTCACTTCTCTGTTAATGCTCAGGAAGTTCACCGGCGTATCTCCCGGAACGGTTCCTACGATCATGATTCTTCCGCCGCGCATTACCAGCTTTGTGGTCTGTGCTGCGGTCGCTCTCGCACCTGCAGTCTCAAATACGATGTCTGCTCCCAGATCACCCAGGATCTCCTTTGCACGTGCCACCGTATCTTCTTTGCCGCCGTTGATGATCTCCATAGCGCCCAGCTTCTTCGCCATATTCAGACGTTTTTCAATCATGTCTACCACCACAATTTCAGTGGCACCCATGACGCGGCAGGCCTGCAGTGTCATCAGTCCGATGCATCCTGCTCCCAGAATGACGATCCTCTTGCCCGGTTTTACATCTGCTTCCATGGCTGCATGCATACCAACTGCTGCCGGTTCTACCAATGCGCCCTCCATGGTGTCCATATTGTCCGGAAGTTTGTAAGTCAGCGCCTCCGGATGGGTAATGTAATTGGTCAGTGCTCCGCGGTAATTGGGCTGTGTTGCCAGGAAATCCACATCCGGGCAGATGTTATAATGTCCGGACAGGCAGAATCTGCACTTTCCGCAGGGAACACCCGGTTCAATATTGACCCGGTCGCCTACTTTGATTTTCTTTACCTTGGAGCCAACGCCTACCACGGTACCTCCGCACTCATGTCCAAGGCCGATCTTCTGGTTCGGATCTTTCGGTGGGATAAACGGACCGCTTTCAAATCCGTGAATATCTGATCCGCAGATTCCCACGTATTCTACCTTCAGAAGGACTTCATCTTCCTTCGGTTCCGGCATGGGAGCGTCCTGAATCTGCATGGTGCCCGGTGTTACAAGAATTGCTTCTGTATTCTTCATATCAGGTCTCCTTTAGTCCTCATCCTCATAATCGTATGTAAAGATTACTTTGATTGCCTCTTTGTCTGCCATGGCCTGGAAGCCTTCCTGCCAGTGGGACAGTCCCATTCTGTGGGTAATCATCGGCTGAACCTTGATTGCTCCGCTGGACAGAAGACGGATTGCATTTCTCCAGGATGTGGAGTCATATGCCATATGCCCGATAATGCTCTTGTTCCAGGAAGTGATATCGTTGATGGAGAACTCAAGCGGTTTGAATCCCATACCTACACGCACTACCTCTCCATTGGGACGAAGCATTTCAATGGCCTGTTTTAATGCGATGTTGGCACCGGAGCACTCAATGACCAGTCCCAGATTGTCTTTTCCGCAGATCTCCTGGCATCTTGCCACAACATCCTCAGTGGAACCATTGACGCAGTGGGTAGCTCCCAGCTCTTTTGCAACGCCGAAACGGACTTTCGTATCATCCTGCAGACCTACCATAACGATATTCACAGCACCCATGATTCTTGCAATCTGTACAGCAAAAAGTCCCAGCGGGCCGGTACCAAATACAACCACGTCCTGTCCCGGCATCAGGGAAGACTGCTGTGCTACTGCTTTATAAGCATTACAGATAGGATCCAGCACTGCTGCTTCCTCATATTTCACGTTCTCCGGAATCTCCCACAGTGCATGTTTATGGATTTTCAGAATCTCACCCGGTACCAGACAGTATTTGGAAAATCCGCCGCCCCAGGTATTATTGTCAAGTCCAAGGTTGATTTTATGCTCGCAGCAGAGGAAATCGCCTCTCTCACAAGCCGGGCATACACCGCATACATGTGCGCTGTTATCAGATACCACTCTCTGTCCGACTTTCCAGTCTGTCACGTTCTTTCCAACTTCCACAATATCTCCTGCGAATTCATGACCGCGGATAGAATTGAATTCGTCAGATCCATTCTCCACCTTATAATGTTTCATATCGGCTCCGCAGATCGCTGCAGCTTTGATTTTGATCACCACATCATCAGGTCCACAGACCGGTTTTGGTACGTCAATCATGCGATAACCACCAAATGCTTTTCCATATCTTGCAAGTGCTTTCATAAATATAGTTACCTCCTTGTTTGAATTTATCTTTATGCTATCATATTGTTTTTGTTTTTTCAACATATTTTTCTTTGTTTTAAAGATTATTTCCAACATTTTTTATTGTTTTAATCATTATTATTGTCTGTTTTTTAACATATTTCCGTTTCAAACACGCATTTGAACAAATAGTTGAACCCGTTTTCCTTCTATGATAAAATAATATGTAATTGTTCAGAGCCAAGCAAATTTGCATAAAATGCGCGAGTAATGCTTGCATTAACGAGCTCATTTTTGCGAATTTATTTGGCGAGAACGCCACACCGACGAAATGCGAAGCATTTTGGAGGTTGGCTCTGAACAATTACATATTATGGTTACAGTGTCAAAACAACGATTTTGCTTATAGAATTCAGCATAATTACTATCATCAAAAAAGAAGGGACATAATCACATGAAAAACGGAACATTATATGGCGTCGGCGTTGGACCCGGGGATCCGAGACTTATGACTTATCTCGCAGTAGACACCATCAAAAACTGTCCGGTCA
>CAVFMZ010000081.1:0-12555 GCA_963623675.1 Firmicutes bacterium CAG:176
ACACATGGGTCACGGCTCCGATAAGGCGTCCATTCTGTAAAATCGGCGAACCGGACATGCCCTGCACAATGCCGCCGGTCAGTTCCAGCAGTTCCGGATCCGTCACTTTAAAAATCATGCCCTTGTTCACATTGGATTCGTTAAGCCGCACTTCCTGAATCTGCACCGCATAGTCTTTCAGATCCCCGGAAATGGAACTTCGGATCACCGCAGGTCCGGTCCGGATCTCCTGCCGGAACGCCACTTCCACAGAGGTATCCGGAATCGCTCTTAAAAGTCCCGCATCCGCCTGGCCGAACACCCCGACTTTTGTATTTTTCAAGATGGTTCCCTCTCGGTAGCGGTTCGCATAGGTAATGACACCGCTGATCTCCCCGGGCGTCCCTCGCCTGCCTTTCACAATCTTCAGAATCTCCGTGTCATAGAGGCTCCCGCCGGAGGTTTCTAATAATCCCCCCGTATCGCTGTCCGTAATGCCATGCCCCAGAGCGCCGAATTTCAGGTTTCGGGTAAGATAGGTCAGGGTTCCAATGCCCTGAACGTCGTCTTTTACCCAGATTCCCAGCTTATAATCCTGATCCTCAGCTTCCACCGCCTGTACCCGCACCTGAATTTCTTCTTCCTTTCTGCGGAGTTTCAGAATCAGGATGCCATTCCGGTTAGCCTGCACACAGGCAATCAGATCTTTCTTATCGTAAACCTTCCGGCCATTGACTGCCAGAATATAGTCTCCCGGCTGAACCGCCTGCTCTGCCGGTTCATAGAAAAGTCCGTCGGACGCCTCCACTTTGTCCGTTCCCACCACGTAGATGCCCTGGGTCTCCAGATAAATACCCACCGGAATTCCACCGGGAATGACCCGTTGTCTTTTCACCACCCGGACAGAGACTTCTTTCACGCCCAGGCGAAGGGTCTGTTCTTCCTCCTCGCTGATCCGGATCTGATCCGGCACCTGGGTTTTCATATACCAGAATCCGTAGATTCCCAGGATTGCCACCGCAGTGAGCAGCGCAATCCACAGGAAAATACGGTAAAATTTAAGACGGTTCATGCAGCCACACCTTTCTCATGTTCTCACATCTTAGTGTTTGCATAAAACCGTCTCTTTTATCTACCAATTATTTCCGTTTATATTGAACTGCCAGCCGCTTCATTTCCCTGGCATTGTCAAGCACCGCATCGGTAATCTCCGCGCCGCCTAAAATTCTTGCCAGCTCCATGGGCACTTCCTCCTCCGTCAGTTTCCGGATCCGTGTCCGGGTCTCACCACTGACCGCCTGCTTCTCAATGCAGTAATGGCTGTCCGCCATAGCTGCCAGCTGGGCCAGATGGGTGATGCAGATGACCTGTCTGCTCCGGCCAATGAGCGCCAGCTTCTCCGATACACGCTGGGCAGTTCTGCCGCTGATTCCCGTATCGATCTCATCAAAGATCACCGTGTCGATGGAATCCTGATCTGCCAGCACGGTCTTGATAGCCAGCATGACTCTGGATAATTCACCACCGGATGCAATCTTTCCAAGGGGCTTCATAGGCTCGCCCGGATTGGTGGAAATTAAGAATTCCACATCATCCCAGCCGTCTGCTCCCGGCTTTTCCCCGGCCTCTACCCGAATGCCAAACTGCACGTCCAGGAAATTAAGCTCGGATAATTCCTTCTGCATCCGCTGTTCCAGTACCTTCGCAGCTGCCGCACGGATCTCATGGGCTTTCCCGCACTGTATCTTTAACTGCTGTTCTGCCTTTTCGTATTCCTTCTGAAGGACTTCTCTCCGCTGCTCCAGATGTACCAGCAGATCCAGCCGCTCCTGCTGCTGTTCCGCGTAGGCACGGATCTCCTCCAGCGTGGAACCATATTTGGATTTCAGATGATTGACCAGATTGAGCCGTTCTTCCGTCTCCGCAAAATCCTGCTCAGAGAAATCCAGATCTTCCATATAATCATCCAGCTCCCGGCCGAAATCCGCCAGCATGCTGTCAATCTGCTGCAGCTGCTCAGACAAAGGTTCCAGCGCCTCATCAAAATGGGTGACGCTGCTTAATTCCCGGCAGGATCTTCCGGTCAGTTCCGATGCGGATGTCTCCTCGCCCACACACAGGGCACGGACCGTTCCCAGTGCTTCCATAATCCGGCGGCTGTTCACCATTTTCCGGTAATCCTGCTCCAAACGCGCATCTTCTCCATCCTGAAGTCTTGCCTCTTCGATTTCATTTAATTCAAATTCCAGCAGCGACTGTTCCCGCAGGCGTTCCGCCTCATCAAGACTGATGCTCTGCAGTTCCTCCTGCAGTTTTCTGCACTGCTGGTAGTATTTCTTTAATTCTTCCAGAACCGGATCCAGCTGCTCATGGGCGTAAGAATCCAGAATTTCCAGATGTTTCCGTTTGTTGAGCAGCGACTGGTGCTCATGCTGTCCGTGAATGTCAATAAGCATACCGGACACTTCCCGTAACAAAGCCGTGCTCACTGTCTCCCCATTGAGCCTGCAGATACTTCTGCTGCCGGAAATCTTCCGGGACAGAATGATCTGGTCATCCTCCATGGGAATATCCAGTTCTTTTAATTTTTCACGGATTTCCGGGCGGTTTGTGGCAAAAATAAGCTCTACCAGCGCATAATCCGCATCTTCCCGCACCATTTCCCGGGCTGCTTTTCCGCCCAGCGCCATGGTCATGGAACCGATGAGAATCGATTTACCTGCTCCGGTCTCTCCTGTCAGTATATTTAACCCTTCCGTAAAATCAATCTCAGTCTCACGGATCAGGGCAAGATTTTTCACATGCAGATGCAGCAGCATTCGGTCTCCTCCTTATGACTGGCCGTCCACGATTTTCTTCAGTTCTTCCATGACCGCGGCCGTGTCTGCCTCGGTCCGGATGACGCACATAACCGTATCGTCTCCCGCCACGCAGCCAAGAATCTCCTTCCAGTCAATGTTGTCAAGGGCAGTTGCCAGCGCCATGGCCATGCCGGACACGGTCTTGATGACCAGAATATTCTGTGCGGAATCCATGGAAACAAACGCTTCCCTTAAAATTCCCACATATTTTTCCGACATTTGATGATTCTGCCCGGTCAGCAGCGCGTATTTCTGTCTGCCATTTCTTCCCGGCACTTTGGAAAGCTTCAGTTTCCGAATGTCACGGGACACGGTGGCCTGCGTCACCTGAAAGCCGGCTTCCCGCAGTCGGTCCGCCAGTTCATCCTGGGTCTCAATATCATACTGTCCGATCAGTTCTATGATCTTCTCATGTCTTTTCTCTTTCACAGCGCCTCACCCTTGTCCTTTTTTATCTGCGGCTCAGCTTATCCCTCAATACTTCCAGAAAGCTGATCTGATTAATTTTCAAAATCGGCGTCACTTCGCCGGATCTTATGATCTCCACATAGTCTCCCGTCTGTAATTCCACACTGGTATCCCCGTCGAAGGTGACACATGCCTGATCCGGGCCTCCCCGTCTCCCCTCTCCGATCTGAATCCGGATCCGGTCATCACCGGAGAAAACAATACTTCTGGAATTCAGCGTATGGGGACAGATGGGCGTCAGCACCAGCATGGACGCCGTGGGAGAAATAATCGGCCCGCCAGCCGACAGGCTGTAACCGGTGGATCCCGTAGGCGTGGAAACAATCATACCGTCCGCCGTAAAGGAATTGAGATACTGGTCATTGACATACACGTCATAATTGACCACCCGGAGACTGCCGCTTCGATCCAGCACAATGTCGTTGAGCGCCAGATCCTTTGCTACGTCCTGTCCATTCACATGAACGGTTCCTTCCAGCATCATCCGGTTTTCCACCGTGTAAGAACCCTCGATCAGACGATCCAGTGCACCATACACATTCTGCTCCTCGATCTCCGCCAGATATCCCAGATGTCCCAGATTAATGCCCAGAAACGGAATATTTTTTCCGGCCAGATCTCTCGCCGCCCGAAGAAGGGTTCCGTCTCCGCCCAGCACCAGAATGCCGTCCACGTCGTCTCCCACTTCCGGGTCGTAAGGTTCTTTTACCCCGTCCGCGTTCTCCCCGCCGTTGCGGACGAGACATTTCTGTCCGTGTCCGGTCAGGTAATCTGCAATCTCAGAAGCTAAACGAAGGCATTCTGCTTTTCCGCTGTTCGCGATAATATAAAATGTTTTCATCGGTACGTCTACAATGCCTGATGCGCCTGCTCCACAATGGCTTTCGGATCTACCGGAGCATGCTCGCAGACGGTTCCTTCCTCATGGTTCTTTAAATGAACCAGATATTCAATATTTCCTTCCGGTCCTTTGATCGGAGAAAATTCCAGGTTCAGAATCCGGAACCCAATGCCTGCCGCATAGTCCAGAATCTTCTCTACCACTTCCAGATGAACTGCCTTGTCGCGGACAACGCCTTTCTTGCCCACCTGCTCGCGGCCTGCTTCAAACTGCGGTTTGATCAGGGCCACAATCTCACCGTCCGGTGTGAGCAGCGCTTTGACCGGCTCCAGTACCTTGGTGAGGGAAATAAATGCCACGTCAATCGAAGCAAATTCAATGGGATCTGCAATCTGGTCCCTGGTCACATAACGGATGTTGGTCTTTTCCATGCAGACCACCCGCTCATCCTGACGCAGTTTCCATGCCAGCTGTCCGTTTCCCACATCTACCGCATAGACTTTCACTGCACCGTTCTGCAGCATGCAGTCCGTAAATCCTCCCGTGGAAGAACCCACGTCCATGCAGACTTTGCCTTCCAGGGTCACATCAAAATGGGTCATGGCCTTTTCCAGCTTCAGTCCGCCGCGGCTCACATATTTTAACGGGGATCCCTTCACCTCAATTACTGCCTTCTCCGGGAAGGAAGTTCCTGCTTTATCTTCTCTCTGTCCGTCTACAAATACATTTCCGGACATAATAATGGCTTTTGCTTTTTCACGGGACTCTGCCAGTCCCCGCTCTACCATGAGCACATCCAGCCTTGTTTTCATGCTCTGTCATCCTCCTTCGGACAGGCAGCGTAACGGCTGACAATCCGCTTCGTTACCGATTCCGCATCAATTCCCACTTCTTCATGAAGCAGCGCCACATTGCCGTGCTCCACGTATTCATCCGGCAGTGCAATGGTCAGAAGGTGCACCGGAATCTCGTAATCCTGTACAAAATCCCGTACTTTCTCTCCATAACCGCCACTTCTTACGTTCTCTTCCATAGTCACAAGTAATCTGTGCTCTTTGGAAAGTTCTTTAATAATCTCTGTATCAATCGGTTTGATAAATCTGGCATTAACCAGACTGCAGCTGTAACCCATGTCTTTCAGCTTATGGCGTACTTCCTCGGCTGTCTTCACCATACTTCCCACTGCCAGAATAGCGATGTCCTCTTCTTCATAGAGGAACTCGCTCTTGCCGTACACAATGGGTTTCCGGAAATCTTTCAGCCCGTCATAAGCCTCGCCTCTCGGATAACGGAGGGCAATGGGACCGTCAAATTCCACGGCAAATTTCAGCATATCGGACAGCTCCCATTTATTCTTCGGAGCCATAATGTGCATATTCGGAATGCTGGACAGATAGGACAAATCAAAGATTCCCTGATGGGTCTCTCCGTCGCTTCCTACCAGACCTGCACGGTCGATTGCAAATACCACCGGAAGATTCTGGATGCAGACGTCATGAAGCACCTGATCGTAAGCTCTCTGCAGGAACGAAGAATACACCGCAAAAATCGGGCGCATACCGCCTGCTGCCAGTCCGGCCGCAAAAGTCACTGCATGCTCTTCCGCAATTCCCACATCGAAGAAACGCTCCGGGTAAATATTTTTAAAACGCTTCAGTCCGGTGCCGTCCGGCATGGCTGCCGTAATCGCCACAACTTTCTCATTTCTCTGGCCCAGCTTCACCATACAAGTGGAAAATACGTCCTGATAGTTGGCTTTCTTTCTCTTCTTGCTGGGAAGTCCAGTCTCAATATCAAAAGGCTCTGCCCCGTGGAACCGGGACGGATGGCGCTCTGCCGGGAGATATCCCTTGCCCTTCTTGGTCAGTACATGTACCAGCACCGCACCTTTAACCTTTTTCGCCCTCTTCAGCACTTCCTGCAGTTTTCCGATATCATGGCCGTCCACCGGTCCTAAATAAGTAACGCCCATGTCCTCGAAGAACATGCCCGGAATAAACAGCTGCTTGATACCGCTCTTGGTCTTCTTTAACTGATTGGCCAGATGGGTGCCGCCCGGAATCCGGTTCAGGGACTGTTCCACACCTGTCTTAAAATTCGTATAGGCTTCGTTGGTTCTAAGCCCGTTCAGATATTCTGACACGCCGCCTACATTCTCAGCAATGGACATGTTATTGTCATTTAAAATAATAATAAAATTCTTCTTCAGCCGGGAAGCATTATTCAGCGCCTCATAGGCCATTCCTCCGGTCAGTGCGCCGTCACCGATGACGGAAATCACATGCTCATCGCCTCCGCGGAGATCTCTCGCCGCCACCAGACCGATGCCCGCAGAAATAGAAGTGGAACTGTGTCCCGTGTCAAAACTGTCACAGTCGCTCTCCTTTCTCTTGGGGAATCCGCTCATGCCGCCGTATTTACGGAGCTCATCAAAGCCTGCTTTCCGTCCGGTCAGAAGCTTATGGGTATAGGACTGATGTCCCACATCCCACACGATCTTATCCTTCGGAAAATCAAAGCAAAGATGGATCGCCATGGTAAGCTCCACCACACCCAGATTGGACGCCAGATGGCCTCCGGTCTGGCTGATCTTTGTAATCAGAAACTGACGGATTTCCTCGGCAAGCGTATCATATTCCTCCGGCGGAATTTTCTTGATATCGTTGACCTGATTAATCTTCTCCAGCACCATAATTCATAACCTCTACTTTTCCCTGTATACCAATGCCTTTATCAATTCGGTAAGAAATTCATTCTCATGCGGAAGCTCTTCCAGACGTTTTAATGCCCGTGCGGAAATCTCTTCCACATCTTTTGTGGCCTGTTCCAGACCTTTCAGCGTTACATAGGTGGTCTTTTCATTTCTCTCATCGCTGTGGATCGGTTTTCCTAACTTTTCCAGCGTACTGGTCTCGTCCAGAATATCGTCGCGGATCTGGAATGCCAGTCCCACATCGGAAGCGATCTGCTCAATGGCGGTTACTTCCTCATCCGTTGCACCTGCCAGCACGGCTCCCACCATCATGGAAGCTTCCAGAAGGGCTCCGGTCTTCAGTTCGTAAATAAAATCAAGGGTTTCCTGATCAACCGCTTTGCCGGTTGACTGTACGTCCACCACCTGACCGCCAATCATTCCATAAATACCTGCTTTACGGCCAAGGATTTTCAGTGCTTTCGCTACCCGCTCTGCATCCTCTCCGCAGTCAAATGCGGTCATGGCCGTCTCAAACGCATAGTTCAGAAGTCCGTCGCCTGCCAGCACGCCCATGGCATGTCCGTATTTTGCATGGGTGGTCAGTTTTCCTCTCCGGTACTGGTCATTGTCCATAGCCGGGAGATCGTCATGCACCAGTGAATAAGTGTGTACCATCTCAATGGCTGCCATGAGCGGCTGAATCACTCTTCCGGTACCGCCAAACATCCGGTAAGTCTCATTCATCAGCATGGGGCGGAGCCGTTTTCCTCCGGCCATCACGCTGTAATTCATGGCCTCCATAATTTCTTTCTGATTTCCACTTTCTTCCGGAAGAAAGCTTTTTACAACGCCTTCCGTCCACTGTGTTCTATTTGCAAGTTCCTCAGGAAAATTCATGGGTATGTCCCTCCTCGTCAATCTGAAGCATCTGCTTCTCTACATGGTCAATATTTTCATTACATTTCTGCAAAAGCTTCATTCCCTGCTCATAGAGCCGGAACGATTCTTCCAGAGAAACCTCCCCTTCCTGAAGTTTCTGTAAAAGCTGCTCAATCTGGTCAAAAGCTGTCTCCAGACGGAATGGTTCCATCTGCTCAGTTTCTCTATTTTCCATATTCCGTCCGCTCCTTTACTTCTGCCTTGATGGTTCCGTCCGTCACATGAATCAGCACTACATCCGAAGGCTTCACCTGGGATACACTGCGAAGCGCTTTTCCATCCGGTGCCTCGGTATAAGAATAACCCTGTTGTAATTTCTTCAGCGGGGACACGCCTTCCAGCCGTTCCGCATATAATGCCATTCTGTGCTTCCGGTCTGTCAGTTTCTGTTCCATGGAACGCTTCAGGCGTTCCTCCAGATCTGACGCATACTGCTTTTTCTCCCGGAGCTGATACTCCGGGCTTGCCTGTAACAGACGCAGCCGTAAGTATTCTGCCCGCTGTCTGCTGTTCCAGATCTTTTGCTCCAGCCGATCCGCCAGCTGGTTCCGGTACAGTTCCAGCCCGCTCATGAGCTGCCGGTAATCTGTCACCGCCAGTTCCGCAGCCGCTGATGGAGTCGGAGCCCGCAAATCTGCCACATAATCAGCAATGGTGGTATCCGTCTCATGCCCCACTGCAGAAATGATGGGGGTCTGGCATTCGAAAATGGCTCTCGCCACTTTTTCTTCATTAAACGCCCACAGATCTTCCATGGATCCGCCGCCGCGGCCCACGATCATCACATCCACGCCATACTGATCCAGCATGCGGATTCCCCGGACAATGCTGTCTGCCGCCTGCTCCCCCTGTACCAGCGCCGGATATAAAATCAGCTGTACATAGGGATTTCTGCGCCTGGTAATATTCATAATGTCCCGGATGGCCGCCCCCGTAGGCGCCGTCACAATACCGATGATCCGGCTGTAAAAAGGAATGGGCTGCTTGAACTCCGGGGCAAACATGCCCATCTCTTCCAGTTCCTTTTTCAGCAGTTCAAACTGACGGTAAAGGTCGCCCTCACCGTCTGGTACAATCTCCCTTGCGTACAGCTGGTATCTGCCATCCCGTTCATAGACACTCACGCTTCCCAGAACGATAACCTTCTGGCCTTCCTGCATCCGGAAGGTAAGTCCCGCTCTCCGGTCTCCCGCAAACATGACGCAGGCGATGGCGCCGCTCTCATCCTTCAGGGAAAAATAAATATGTCCGGACGTGTGGTATTTACAGTTGGATACCTCGCCCTTCACATAAATCCGGTTCAGCATGAAATCCTGGGTGAACATATTTTTAATATACCGGTTGATCTGGGCCACCGAATATACATTTTTTGCCATGCTGCCTTACTTTCCGGCTACGTGTGCCAGTACTCCGTTTACAAATGCCGGGGACTCGTCTCCGCCATATTTCTTTGCCAGTTCCACTGCCTCGTTGATGGCTACTTTCTCCGGAATATCCTCGTCAAATTTCATTTCATAGACAGCCAGACGAAGGACGGTTAAGTCCACTCTGCTCATTCTGGATGTTTTCCATGTCTGGGAAGCTTCATTCAGAATTCCGTCAATCTCTTCGATGCGGTCTGCAATCTTCTTGTATTTGCCGACAATATATTCCTCGTCTTTTTCAGAAAGAGGCTCTACCTCCTTCATCTCATCCACATACATGCTGACCTGCTCGTCCATTTCCTCCGGTGTGTTGAACTCCACACGGAACAGCAGTGCAAAAATCTGTTCTCTCTGCTCTCTTCTTTTCATTTATATCCTCCATGACATAAGGGACCGCCGCGGAATATGGATCTCCCCGCAGCAGTCCCTTTTTTTCAAAAGTTCTCCTATTCCAGCTCTACGCCGGCTACGCGAACGTTTACCTCGGACACCTTCATGCCGGTCATACTCTCGATGGATGATTTTACTTTATCCTGAACTGCGCCGGACACCGCAAGGATATTCGCCTCAAACTTCAGATTCAGTGCAAGGTCCACCTTCACATCTGTATCTGTCACTTCTACCTTTACGCCCTTGGACAGAGATTTCATGCCCATCTTGGCTACCAGTTCATTCTTAATATTACCGGCCATGGATGCAACACCCTTGACTTCGGTAGCTGCCATTCCTGCAATGATCGCTACAACCTCGTCTGCGATCTGCACTGCGCCCTTCTCACTGTCCTCCTGGAGAACATGTGTGGCTCTCTCTGATTTTTCCATACCGATACCTCCTGCATCTATTCTATCCTGTGCATTTTCTCGTACATGCACAGTCCCGCTTACTAACAAGTATACCAAAACTTACCCTCTTTGAAAAGGGGAAATTATCGTCCGAACTCGGATAATTCCAGTCCCGGATTCCGGTCCAGAGTCATGCCGATACTCCAGCTGTTGACCCATAGAAGAAGCGGACGGCCTTTTAAGTCTTTGATCTTCTTCATATCGGAAGTTCCACTGATCTTATCCAGGTCAATCTCGGGATTCTCAATCCAGCGGATGTGCTCATAAGGCAGATTCTCCAGGCGGATCTCTACATTATATTCATTGTTCAGACGGTATTTTAATACATCAAACTGCAGCACGCCGACCACGCCGACGATGATCTCTTCCATACCGGTATTGTACTCCTGGAAAATCTGGATGGCACCTTCCTGGGCAATCTGCTCAATTCCTTTGACGAACTGCTTTCTCTTCATGGTATCCACCTGGCGCACGCGTGCGAAATGCTCCGGTGCGAAGGTCGGGATGCCTTCATACTGAATCTTACGTCCGGACATGCATACCGTATCTCCGATGGAGAAAATGCCCGGATCAAAAAGTCCGATAATATCGCCTGCGTAGGCTTCTTCCACGATCTTACGGTCCTGCGCCATCATCTGCTGTGGCTGAGACAGACGGATCTTCTTGCCTTCCTGCACATGGAGCACTTCCATGCCTGCCTCGAACTTGCCGGAGCAGATACGCATGAATGCGATACGGTCTCTGTGTGCTTTATTCATATTTGCCTGGATTTTGAAAATAAATCCGGAAAATCCTTCCTCTACCGGATCAATAAGTCCAACATCCGCTTTTCTCGGAAGAGGCGGAGTAGTCATCTTCAGGAAATGTTTCAGGAAAATCTCCACACCGAAGTTGGTCAGTGCGGATCCGAAAAATACCGGAGACAGTTCTCCTTTGTCTACCAGCGCCTGATCAAACTCTGCGCTTGCGCCGTCCAGAAGATCGATCTCGTCTGCCAGCTGGTCTCTCTGTCCCGGAAGCAGTACGCTGTCTGCCTCGTCCAGAGTCAGCACCTGATCTTCTCCTTCTTTGGTACCTTTCTCGGTATCGGAAAATACATGGATCTTCTCGGTGGCACGGTCATAAACACCTTTGAATTCCTTACCGGAACCGATGGGCCAGTTGATAGGACAGGTGGCAATGCCAAGCTCCTTCTCGATATCGTCCAGCAGCTCGAAAGTGTCCATGGCGTCACGGTCCATCTTATTAATAAAGGTAAAGATGGGGATATGTCTCATAACGCAGACCTTGAACAGTTTTCTGGTCTGTGCCTCGACACCCTTGGATCCGTCGATGACCATGACAGCAGAGTCTGCTGCCATCAGGGTACGGTAGGTATCCTCGGAGAAATCCTGATGTCCCGGGGTATCCAGAATGTTGATACAATAATTATCATAATTAAACTGCAGTACAGAAGAGGTAACGGAAATACCTCTCTCCTTCTCAATCTCCATCCAGTCGGAGACTGCATGTCTTGCGGTTGCTTTTCCTTTTACGGAACCAGCCAGGTTGATGGCTCCTCCATATAACAGAAACTTCTCCGTCAGTGTCGTTTTACCCGCATCCGGGTGGGAGATAATTGCAAATGTTCTCCGCTTCTCTATCTCTTTACGTAAATCTGCCACGTATCATTCCTCCTGCTTGCCGGACTTTCTATCTCTCCGGCTGTTGAATCCTCTGTCAATGCATAATCCATTTTAGTATAGGGCAGGGTTGGATGTGTGTCAAGGGTCAGTTCTTTCCCATCGCACAAAAAAAGATCACCACTTTCGTGATGATCTTCTGATTTGTACCTTCAAAACTGCATACAGTCAATACTTTTTTCTTTCAAAAACCTTATACCATAAACCTCTTGGTTAAGCCCTCGACCTATTAGTAACAGTCAGCTTCACGTATTACTGCGCTTCCACCTCTGCCCTATCTACCTCGTCGTCTTCAAGGGGTCTTACTAGCTTGTGCTATGGGATATCTCATCTTGAGGGGGGCTTCACGCTTAGATGCCTTCAGCGTTTATCCCTTCCCGACTTGGCTACTCGGCCATGCTCCTGGCGGAACAACCGATACACCAGAGGTCAGTCCATCCCGGTCCTCTCGTACTAAGGACAGCTCCTCTCAAATATCCTACGCCCACGCCGGATAGGGACCGAACTGTCTCACGACGTTCTGAACCCAGCTCGCGTACCGCTTTAATGGGCGAACAGCCCAACCCTTGGGACCTACTACAGCCCCAGGATGCGATGAGCCGACATCGAGGTGCCAAACCACTCCGTCGATGTGAACTCTTGGGAGTGATAAGCCTGTTATCCCCAGGGTAGCTTTTATCCGTTGAGCGATGGCATTCCCACTTAATACCACCGGATCACTAAGCCCTACTTTCGTACCTGCTCCACCCGTCGGTGTCACAGTCAAGCTCCCTTCTGCCTTTGCACTCTTCGAATGGTTTCCAACCATTCTGAGGGAACCTTTG
>CAVFMZ010000082.1:0-12548 GCA_963623675.1 Firmicutes bacterium CAG:176
AGAAATATCCACATGCGATTCTGCGGCTGGAAGTGGAACTGGAAAATGAACGGGCTGTTCATACGTATGAGAAAAATGGATTCCGGGAACTGTCTTATATGGAAATGAAGAAATAAAGGAGACAGAAAAGATGCAGATCAGGACAGCAACCATAGCGGATGTGGATGCGCTGGCAGAAGTAGAGGCAATCTGTTTTTCGGAGGCGGAAGTATCGTCACAAAAGATATTCCGTCAGGGGTTGTAGCTGCCGGTAATCCCTGCAGAGTTCTTCATGAAATTACGGAAAAGGATAAGACGGATTACCAGTATCCGGGGAAATAATCCCAATCGAATCATTACATCCTCCTGTTTTTGTGATAAGATAAAAAAAGGTTCCAACAGAGAGGATTTTAAAAATGAATATTTTAAATATTGAACATGTCAGTAAACTATACGGGGATAAATGGATTTTTGACGATATTTCCTGTGGTATACAGGAAGGCGAGAAAATCGGCATTATCGGTATCAACGGAACGGGTAAAACTACGCTTCTGCGGATCATTGAGGGAGCGGAGGAACCGGATCAGGGACAGGTGATCCGGCAGAATGGCGCGAAACTTGCCTATCTGACCCAGCTTCACGAATTTCCGGAAAATGAGACGGTGTTGTCCTATGTGGTGTCCGGTTCGGCAGCGGTAAAAGGCAGCTGGGGCGGGGATCAGAACGGTGATGCGGATATTATGGAGCATGAAGCCAGAAGTATGCTGAATACCCTTGGAATCGTGGATCACGAGGCGAAGATGGGAACGTTGTCCGGCGGACAGAAGAAGCGTGCGGCGCTGGCGAGAACATTGCTTTTGCCGTCGGATATTCTGATTCTGGACGAGCCCACCAACCATCTGGATGAGGATATGATCCGGTGGCTGGAGCAGTACCTTCGGAGATACCGTGGCACGGTGATTCTGGTCACTCATGACCGTTATTTCCTGGATCAAGTGACCAACCGGATTCTGGAGATCAGCCGTGGAAAGGTGTACAGCTATGACGCCAACTATTCCAAATTCCTGGAACTGAAGGCACAGCGGGAAGAGATGGAGCTGGCGACGGAGCGGAAACGGCAGAGTGTTCTTCGGATGGAACTGGAATGGGCGGCCAGAGGATGCCGTGCCAGAACTACCAAGCAGCGGGCACGTCTGGACCGTCTGGAAGCACTGAAAGCCGGAAAGGCGCCGGTATTTGACAAGGCGCTGGAGCTGGATTCCGTGGAAACCAGAATGGGCAAGAAGACCATCGAGCTTCATCACGTATCCAAGAGCTATGAAGGCCGGAAGATTGTGGAGGATTTTGACTATATTTTCCTGAGAAATCAGACCGTGGCATTTGTGGGCTCCAACGGCTGCGGCAAGTCTACCCTGCTGAAAATGATTGCGGGACAGATTCCGCCGGATGAGGGGGATGTGGAGTTTGGGGAAACCATTAAGCTTGGATATTTCGCCCAGGAGATTCCCCAGATGGATGAAAATCAGAGAGTCATTGATTATGTGAAGGATATAGCGGAATACATTCCTACCAGGGACGGACGGATTACGGCGTCCCAGATGCTGGAACGGTTTCTATTTACGCCGGATATGCAGTATGCGCCCATTGGAAAGCTTTCCGGAGGTGAGAAGCGGCGGCTCTATCTGCTGGGAGTGCTGCAGCAGGGCCCGAACGTGCTGGTCATGGATGAGGTAACCAATGAGCTGGATATTCCGACACTGACCATTCTGGAGGATTATCTGAATTTCTTCATCGGTATTGTGATTCTCGTATCCCATGACCGTTATTTCCTAGATAATGTGGCAGACCGGATTTTCGCATTCGATGGAAACGGACATTTTCGGCAATATGAGGGCGGTTATACCGATTATCTGGAAGCGAAGAACCGGGAAAATGGAGGTGCTGTGGAAGAAAAATCCGCCGGTGCCAGACATGCTTCCGGCACAGAGGCAGCAGGCAGCAAGAAGAAAGCCACCTGGGATAAGGGCGAGAAGAAACTGAAATTTACCTATAAAGAGCAGCGTGAATTCGAGACCATTGACGACGACATCGCAGCACTGGAACAGAAAATCGAGGATCTGGATGCAGAAATGGCAGCCCATGCCAGTCAGTACAGCCGTCTGGCGGAGCTGACGGAAGAGAAAGAAAAGGTACAGGCAGAACTTGACGAGAAGATGGAACGCTGGATGTATCTGACAGAATTAAATGAGAAGATTCAGGCACAGAAATAAAGTGCCATGACATACAAGGAGGACAAGAAAATGAAGATGTTTGTGTACAGCATGAGAATGTTCGACGAATTCCCCTGCTTTGAGAAATTCTGTAAGAAATATGATGTGGAGTATGATTATACGACAGAAACACCGTGTATGGACAATCTGGAACTGGCGCGTGGCTATGAGGTTGTAAATATCATTACCACCGTATTTGACCGCCCTATGATTGAGAAACTGCATGAAATGGGGGTGAAATGCATTGCCACCAGAACCATCGGTTACGATCATATTGATGTGGAATGCGCGAAGAGCCTGGGGATGGGCGTGATCAATATCAGCTACTCTCCCAACAGCGTGGCAGACTACACCATTATGATGATGCTCATGGGATTAAGAAAAATGCCGCACATTATGGAGCGCGCCAACATCCAGGATTATACCCTGAAAGGAAAGCTGGGAAGAGAACTTCCGGACTGCACCGTCGGTATTATCGGAACAGGAAGAATCGGCCGCACTGTCATCCGTCACTTGTCCGGATTTGGCTGCAAAATGCTGGCTTATGATATTTACGAAAACGAGGAGACCAAACAGTATGCGGAGTATACGGATCTGGATACCCTTCTCCGGGAATCCGACGTGATTACCCTTCACGCACCGGCCACCGACGATAACTATCATATGATCGACGCAGCAGCCATTGAAAAAATGAAGCAGGACGTGGTTATCATCAACTGTGCCCGCGGCGCGCTGATTGATACGGATGCCCTCATCGACGGAATTGAGAGTGGAAAAGTCGGATTTGCAGGACTGGATGTGGTAGAGCATGAGAGCGGCCTTTACTACTTTGACCGCATGGGCGAACCCCTTCACAATCCGAAGCTTGCGATTTTAAGATCCTATTCCAACGTGCTGGTAAGCCCACATACCGCATTCTATACGGATGAGGCAGTTGCCAATATGGCGGAGAATTCCATCATCGGTTCTATGAAATTTATGGCGGAGAAGTCTGAATAATCAGATAATTATAAAACAATAAAAATATTGATAGAAAACTATTGACAAATCTGGAGAGATATTGTAATATAAAATCACCAACAAGAAAGAGATACAAAATCTCAGAAAGACGAGGTACAGTCCAATGGGACAGTAATCACAAAAGTCTAAAAGAATAATCTTGGAAGGAGATTATAAAAGGTGAAACTTCAGATTGACAGGTGAGGAGCCATTCGAAAAATAAAAATTCGAATGGCTCTTTCCTTTTGTCAGGAGATTACAGTTCACAGGCAATGAGTGTTCGAGTGAAAATGACTCACTGTGAAAGGAACGTCCGCAGTCCCGGTACTTCACGAGAACGAGCGATCAGCGACGTTCAAGTGTTAGTACCGCTGGATCGAGGACTTAGCGCGAGCGGTTCCGCTCACAGTCTGTCATTTTCATATAAATGCTCACCTGTGAACTGTAACGCCAGGAAATCTGTTTGTTATAAGAAATGAAAGTAGGGGTGGCTTTTTTTGGGGTTTGTCGGTATAATAAATACGATTAGAGAAACGTGTAGGAACGGCCGTGGAGGAAGACACATGTACGGATATGACAGCAGGGTAAGAGTATCGGAGGTAGATCAGAACCGGAAGATGACACTCAATGCGGTACTGAATTACTTTCAGGACTGCAGCAGTTTTCACTCGGAAGATCTGGGAGTGGGAGCCGCATTTCTGGAGAGCAGAAACCGGATGTGGGTGTTAAGCTCCTGGAAGATTGTGATCCGGCGTTATCCGGAGATGACTGAGCGCATTCATGTGGAAACCTGGCCTTATGAATTTTCAAAGATAACCGGAAGAAGAAATTTCCGAATGCTGGACGGGCAGGGAGAAGTGGTGGCCTGGGCGGATACGCTGTGGGTCTATATGGATACCGTGCGGATGCGTCCCTGCAGGCTGGAAGAGGATGTGGCAGGAGCATACACCCTGGAGCCGAAGCTTGACATGGAGTATGAGGATGACCATATTCAGATTCCGGAGGAACTGGAGAAGAAGGAATCCTTCCCCATTCATATTTACCATCTGGACGTGAATCACCATGTGAATAACGGACAGTATGTACAGATGGCAGCGGAGTATCTGCCGGAAGATTTCGAGATTCATCAGATGCGGGCGGAATATAAGAAATCTGCAGTGCTCGGAGATGTGATTTATCCGGGCGTAAAGGTGAGTCCGGACGGAGTGACAGTGGTTCTGGGGGATCAGAACGAAAAGCCCTATGCGGTAATAGAATTTCGATAGGAGAAAGAGATGCAGTTAGGAAAGACACAGCCCTTGACAATTATAAAAAAAGTGGATTTTGGCGTATATCTGGCAGCGCCGGAGGCACCGGAAGAGAGAGTACTGCTTCCGGCAAAACAGGTGCCGGAAGGAGCACAGACCGGCGACGAACTGGAAGTATTCTTATATAAGGATTCCAAGGACCGCCTGATTGCCACCACCGCAGAGCCGAAGATCCACCTGGGAGAAGTGGCAAGATTACAGGTAAAAGAAGTGACAAAGATCGGCGCATTTCTGGACTGGGGACTGGAGAAGGATCTGTTCCTTCCGTTCAAACAGCAGACCAGAAAAGTAAAGGCAGGAGACGAAGTGCTGGTAGGTCTTTATACGGACAAGAGCAGCCGTCTGTGCGCCACCATGAACGTATATGAGTATCTTTCCAAGGAAAGCCCTTACGAGAAGGATGACCGGGTAAAAGGTACCATCTATGAGATCAGTGAGAATTTCGGAGCTTTCGTGGCTGTGGATGATCTGTATTCCGGACTGATTCCGAAACGGGAATTTTTCGGACAGGCGAAGATCGGTGACGTAGTGGAGACCCGTGTCACCAGAGTCAAAGAGGACGGCAAGCTGGACTTAAGTCTCCGGGAAAAGACCTATCTTCAGATTGAAAAAGATGCGGAACAGGTCATGAAAGTCATTGATGAATTTGCCGGTGTATTACCGTTCACGGATAAGGCGACGCCGGAGGTGATCAGCCGGGAGATAGCCATGAGTAAGAACGCTTTTAAGCGTGCCGTAGGACATCTTTTGAAGGAAGGAAAAATCGAGATTTCCGAGAAGTGTATTCGCAAAAAAACTGCTTGCAATCCCGCGAAGTCTTGAGTATAATGAGAGACGAAGAAGCAGAAAGGAGATTAAGAGCATGAAAGTACAGAATATCAAAGACGTAAACAAATTCTTTGACGTAGTAGACAGCTGTAAAGGTAGAGTAGAGTTAGTAACAGGAGAAGGAGACAGACTGAACCTGAAATCCAAACTGTGTCAGTATGTATCCCTTGCAAATATTTTCTCCAACGGTGAGATTCCGGAGTTGGAGATCATCGCATATGAGAAAGAGGATATCGACAAACTGTTATCCTTCATGATCAACGGTTAATTGAAAAACGAATGAATCGGGCGCAACGATCCTGAACGGGTTGCTGCGCCTTTTTGTATATGAAAAACTTTTACGAGAGATTCTACTGAATGAGGGACAGAGAACATGAATTTTGTACATCTGCATGTACACACGGAGTACAGTCTTCTGGACGGCTCCAATAAGATAAAAGAGTATGTGGCGCGGGTGAAGGAACTGGGCATGAACAGTGCCGCTATCACAGACCATGGCGTCATGTACGGTGTGATTGATTTTTACCGGGAGGCAAGAGTGCAGGGAATCAAGCCGATTCTGGGCTGTGAGGTCTATGTAGCGCCAGGCTCCCGTTTTGATAAAGAAGCAGGCGGCGGAGACGACCGTTACCACCATCTGGTGCTGCTGGCGGAAAATAATGAAGGTTATCAGAACCTGATGAAGATTGTTTCCATCGGATTCACGGAAGGCTTTTACTATAAGCCACGTGTAGATAAGGAAGTGCTTCGGAAATATCATAAAGGCATTATTGCAACCAGTGCCTGCCTGGCCGGAGAGGTGCAGAGAAATGTGCTCCGCGGCATGTATGAGGAAGCGTGCAAATCCGCCCGGGAATATGAGGACATTTTCGGAAAAGGAAACTTTTTCCTGGAACTGCAGGATCATGGTCTGCCGGAGCAGAAGCAGGTCAACCAGGCTCTTCTCCGCATGAGCCGGGAACTGAATATCGAGCTGGTAGCCACCAATGACGTGCACTATACCTATGCAGAAGATGTGAAACCCCACGATATTCTTCTCTGCCTGCAGACGGGTAAACGTCTGGCGGATGAGGATCGTATGCGTTATGAAGGCGGACAGTATTTTGTAAAATCTCCTGAGGAGATGGCGCAGTTATTTCCCTATGCACTGCAGGCGCTGGAAAATACCCAGAAAATTGCGGATCGCTGTAATGTGGAGATCGAGTTCGGCGTGACCAAGCTGCCGAAATATGATGTGCCGGAGGGGTATACCTCCTGGGAATACCTGAACAAAATGTGCTGGGATGGCTTCGCAGAACGGTACCCCAATGATGACGGACATCTGAGAGATCAGCTGACCTATGAGCTGTCTATTATTCAGAAGATGGGCTATGTAGATTATTTCCTGATTGTATGGGATTTCATCAAATATTCCAGAGACCATGGAATTGCTGTTGGGCCGGGCCGTGGTTCCGCAGCCGGAAGTCTGGTTTCTTACACATTAGGAATCACTAACATTGATCCGGCAAAATATCAGCTGCTGTTCGAACGTTTCCTGAATCCGGAACGTGTCTCCATGCCTGATATTGATGTGGATTTCTGTTTTGAACGACGCCAGGAAGTCATCGATTATGTTGTCAGAAAATACGGCAAAGACCGGGTGGCGCAGATCGTTACCTTCGGTACGCTGGCAGCCCGCGGTGTGTTGAGAGACGTGGGAAGAGTCATGGATCTGCCTTATGCATTTGTGGATTCCATTGCCAAGATGGTGCCCCAGGAACTGAATATTACGCTGGATAAAGCTCTTCAGATGAATCCGGAATTCCGGAATCTCTATGAGAGTAACGAGCAGGTAAAAGAGCTGGTGGACATGTCCAAACGACTGGAGGGTCTTCCGCGTCACACCTCCATGCATGCAGCCGGCGTTGTCATCAGCCAGAAAGCGGTGGATGAATACGTGCCTCTTTCCAGGGCGTCCGATGGTTCTATCACCACCCAGTTTACCATGACCACGCTGGAAGAACTGGGACTTCTGAAAATGGATTTCCTTGGTTTGCGTACGCTGACTGTGATCCAGAATGCCGTGCGGTTTGCGGAGCAGAGCAGCGGAAAACAGATCAATATTGATGAGATTGATTATAACGATAAAGCAGTGCTGGATTCCCTGGGAACGGGAAAGACGGACGGCGTGTTCCAGCTGGAAAGTACGGGTATGAAGAACTTCATGAAGGAGTTGAAGCCCCAGAGTCTGGAAGATATTATTGCGGGTATTTCCCTGTACCGTCCGGGTCCTATGGATTTTATTCCCCAGTATATCCGTGGTAAAAATAATCCGGACAGTATCACTTACGACTGCCCGGAGCTGGAATCCATTCTGGAGCCCACTTACGGCTGTATTGTGTACCAGGAGCAGGTTATGCAGATTGTGCAGAAGCTGGCAGGTTATACCCTGGGCCGTGCGGATCTGGTGCGTCGTGCCATGTCCAAGAAAAAGGCGGCGGTCATGCAGCAGGAACGCCAGAATTTCGTTTATGGAAATGAAGCAGAGCATGTGCCGGGCTGCATTGCCAATGGGATTCCGGAAAAAGTGGCAAATAAGATTTATGATGACATGATCGATTTCGCCAAATATGCATTTAATAAATCCCATGCAGCTGCTTACGCGGTGGTCGCTTATCAGACTGCATGGCTGAAATATTACTATCCGGTAGAGTTCATGGCAGCGCTGATGACATCGGTCATTGATAACTCTGCCAAAGTGTCAGAGTATATTCTCACCTGCCGCCAGATGGGAATCAAAATCCTGCCGCCGGATATTAACGAGAGTGTCAGTGCATTCTCTGTATCAAACGGTGGGATCCGGTACGGTCTCAATGCCATTAAGAGTGTGGGAAAACCGGTCATCGAGGAAATTCTTCAGGAGAGGGAGGCAAGAGGACCCTTTGAAGATCTTGCAGATTTCATCAACCGGACGTCAGGCCATGAGGTCAATAAGCGTGCAGTAGAAAACTTTATTAAATCAGGTGCCTTTGACAGTTTTCCTGCTAACCGGCGCCAGATGATGATGGTCTATGGGCAGATCATGGATGACGTTGCACAGAAAAAGAAAAAGGATTTTGCAGGGCAGATCAGTCTCTTTGATTTTGCAGCGGAAGAGGATAAGGCAGCCTTTAAGATCAACATTCCGAAGGTGTCTGAATACGGAAAAGAAGACCTGCTGGCCTTTGAAAAAGAAGTTCTGGGATTCTATATCAGCGGTCATCCGCTGGAAGAATATGAGGATCAGTGGAAGCGTGGCATTTCCCATGTAACCACAGACTTCCTGCCGCCGGAGGAAGGCGAGGAGCAGCGCATCCGTGATGGAGAGCGGGCCATTGTGGGAGGTATGATTACATCCAAGACCATGAAAGCCACGAAGAATAATAAAATGATGGCGTTTATCACGGTGGAAGACCTGGTGGGCAGCGTGGAAGTCATTGTATTTCCGCGGGATTATGAGAAAAATGCGAGCATGCTCAATGTGGATAGCAAGGTGTTCGTGAGCGGACGCATTTCCGCCGAGGAAGACCGGGCCAGTAAGCTGATTCTGGAGAAAATCGTGCCTTTTGATATCCCAAAAAAGGAACTCTGGATTCAGTTTTCTGATATGGAGGAATATAACCGGAGAGAGCAGGAACTGTACCGGGCGCTTATGGACAGTGAGGGCGAAGATGAGGTCATTATCTATGTCCGGAAAGAGAAGAAAAAGAAAATTCTCCCGGCCAGCCGGAACGTCCATGTGAGTGATCCGCTGCTGGAAAAACTGTACCAGGATTTTGGCGAGAAAAACGTAAAAGCAGTCCAGAAGCGTATTGAAAATGTGGCAAAAATGAATTAGAATGTGGAAGAGACTTGTTTTGGATAACTGTTTGCGGAGGAAACGACCATGGCAAAAGAAATAAAGACAATCGGTGTTTTGACAAGCGGCGGAGATGCGCCGGGAATGAATGCAGCTATTCGGGCAGTGGTAAGAAAAGCCTGTGCTGCAGGAAAGAACGTGAAAGGAATCCGGAGAGGCTATCAGGGACTTCTGGAGGAAGATATCATTGATATGTCCAGACATTCGGTCAGTGATATTGTGGACAAAGGTGGTACGATCCTGTTCACTGCCCGCTGTGCGGAATTCCGTACGGAGGAAGGCCAGAAGAAGGGCGCTGAGATCTGCAGAAAACACGGAATTGACGGCCTGGTTGTCATTGGTGGAGACGGTTCTTATGCAGGAGCACAGAAGCTCGCAGGACTGGGAATCAATACGGTAGGCGTACCGGGAACCATTGACCTTGATATCGCCTGTACCGAGTATACCATCGGTTTTGACACCGCAGTCAATACAGCTATGCAGGCGATTGATAAAGTACGTGATACCTCGACTTCCCATGAACGCTGCAGTATTATCGAGGTCATGGGACGAAACGCAGGTTACATTGCACTCTGGTGCGGTATTGCCAACGGAGCAGAGGATATTCTGATTCCGGAGCGCTATGATTATGATGAGCAGAAGATCATCAACAATATTATCAGCAATCGTAAAAAAGGAAAGAAACATCATATTATCATCAATGCAGAGGGCATCGGACATTCTACTTCCATGGCCAGAAGAATTGAAGCTGCTACCGGCGTGGAGACCAGAGCGACGATTCTTGGTTACATGCAGCGTGGTGGAAGCCCCACCTGCCGTGACCGTGTCTATGCGACCATGATGGGTTCCATGGCAGTGGATCTGCTCTGCGCAGGAAAGACCAACCGTGTAGTAGGATTCCAGCACGGCGAGTTCCGCGATTTCGATATTAATGATGCCCTGGGTATGAAAAAAGATATTTCCAACTATATGATTGAAGTTGCAGGAGATATGGCGAAATAATGATTACAAGTACATCCAATCCGCAAGTGAAGAGCCTGCAGCAGCTGAAGAAGAAAGCATCTGCCAGAAATGAGCAGGATGTCTTTCTGGTAGAAGGCATTAAGATGTTCCAGGAAGCACCGAAGGAGCGGATTCAGAAACTTTATGTGTCCAAGAGTCTCTATGAGGAAAAGGGCGCGGCATTTTTCGGAGACAGCGAACTGGAAGTGCTGGACGACCGGGTGTATGCATCGGTCAGTGATACCAAGACGCCGCAGGGAATACTCTGTGTGATGAAGCAGTATCACTACAGCCTGGATGACCTGACCGGGAAGAAATACCCATTTCTCATGATTCTGGAAAATCTGCAGGATCCGGGAAATTTAGGCACCATTCTTCGTACTGCCGAGGGAGCCGGTGTGGACGGTGTGATCTTGAGCCGCACATCCGTGGATATTTATAATCCCAAGACCATCCGTGCTACCATGGGATCCGTTTACCGGATGCCATTCCTGTATGTGGATGAACTGGAATCGGTGTTACCGGAGTTGAGCAGACGGGGTATCCGTACCTATGCGGCACATCTGCAGGGAAAGAACTGCTATGACGAAGAAAATTATAAAGAGGGAACCGCCTTCCTCATCGGCAATGAGGGCAACGGGCTCACGGAGAGCTTAAGCAACTGTGCCGATGTATGGATCCGTATTCCCATGCATGGAAAACTGGAGTCGTTAAATGCGGCGGTGGCCGCTTCGATTCTGATGTATGAGGTCTGCCGACAGCGTCGGTAGGCCTTTTTTGTTACAGTTCACAGTCAATGAATGTACGAGTGGAAATGACTCACTGTGAAAGGAACGTCCGCAGTCCCGGTACTTCACGAGAACAAGCGGTCAGCGACGTTCGAGTGTTAGTACCGCTGGATCGAGGACTTAGCGCGAGCGGTTCCGCTCACAGTCTGTCATTTCCACGCATATGCGTATGCGTGAACTGTAACCATTTTTGTCTGAAATATCGTGAAATCTTCAGAAAGTTGACAAAATTATAATTTTCTGTTAAACTCTTTGCAATATATGTAACAATTCTGTAATATATTTTCTCCCGTTGTCATAAAATAAAGGGGAGAAAACGAACGACGGGAGGACTTTCCTATGTTGAAAAGAGGGATGATCATTATCGGTATGACCGCCATGTGGCTGGGTCTGACTGGATTTGCAAGTCTGGGAAATGAAGGGGAGAATACCTGGAATGCAGTGCTGGAAGATCTGACGCCGGAGCAGATGGATGAAGTTCTGGCAGGCAGCGAGTGGACCGGACGTGTTATGGCAAAGGTTGATGAATCAGTCAGTGTGAGAGAAGAAGCCAACACAGATTCCACAGTGGTAGGAAAGATGTTCCGCGGAGATGCAGGTGAGATTCTGGAGCAGGCAGACGGATGGACCGAGATTCAGTCCGGCGATGTGACCGGATGGGTCAGCGATGAATATCTGGCGTTTGGCGCAGAGGCAGCTGAGCGTGCAGCGGAAGACGTACCGAAGATGGCAACGGTAACGACGGATACGCTGAAGGTGCGGGATGAACCGAGTACTGAGGCATCGGTTATCGATCTGATCGGCAGAGGCGAGAAAATTGAAGTCGGAGAAGAACAGGACGGATGGCTGGAAATCCTTTACTCCGACGGGGAAAAAGATTATATTTCTGCAGAGTATGTGGAAGTGACCTGCGAGTATGGAGAGGCGAAGACCATCGCAGAGATAGAGGCAGAGGAAGCTGCCAGAAAAGCAGAAGAAGAGAAGGCCAAGAGAACGAAGAATCTGGGAGCTGTTGCAGCAAGCGGCGATGAAGTAACCCTTCTGGCAGCGCTCATTCAGGCAGAGAGTGGCAATCAGCTCTATGAAGGACAGCTGGCAGTTGGTGCGGTTGTTATGAACCGTGTCAGAAGCGGCGGCTATCCCAACAGTATTCAGGGTGTCATCTCCCAGCCGGGACAGTTTGGACCGGCAGCAACCGGACAGGTGGCATCTATTATGGCAAACGGTCCAAAAGCCAGCTGTATGCAGGCAGCACAGGCAGCCATTAATGGAGAGACCGTTATCGGAAGCCTGACCCATTTCAGACGTGCAGGCAGCACCGAGGGGATTGTGATCGGGGCACACGTATTCTACTAAGAGAACATAGAAGTGACAGGCTATGAAGAGGAACCGCTCGCGCTAAGTCCTCGATCCAGCGGTACTAACACTTGAACGTCGCTAACCGCTCGTTCTCGTGAAGTACCGGGACTGCGGACGTTCCCTTCATAGGCTGTCACTT
>CAVFMZ010000083.1:0-12268 GCA_963623675.1 Firmicutes bacterium CAG:176
CCATTGAGAAGGCACAGATGAAGATCGAGAACAACAACTTCGGTATTCGTAAAAATCTTCTGGAATATGATCAGGTTATGAATGAGCAGAGAGAGATTATCTATGCAGAGCGCCGCCGGGTTCTGGATGGCGAGAGCATGAGAGACGCTATCTATAAGATGATTGCAGATGTAGTGGAGAATGCAGTAGACACCTTTATCGGTGATGATCAGGAGCCGGAAGAATGGGATATGGCAGGACTTAATGAGACGCTGCTTCCGATTATTCCGTTTGAGCCGATCAGTGCAGAGCGCCTGGAGTGCAAGAATAAAGCGGGTCTGAAGCATGCACTGAAACAGGAGGCAACCCGCCTGTATGAAGCAAAAGAGGCAGAGTTCCCGAATCCGGAAATGATCCGTGAGCTGGAGCGTGTCTTCCTTCTGAAAGTCATCGACCGGAAATGGATGAACCATATCGATGATATGGAGCAGCTGCGTCAGGGTATCGGCCTGCAGGCATATGGACAGAGAGATCCGCTGGTAGAGTATAAAATGAGCGGTTACGAGATGTTCGAAGCTATGACCGCAGGTATTCAGGAAGATACCGTTCGTCTGCTTATGCATGTGAAGATTGAGGAGAAGGCAGAACGTGAGGAGGTTGCACAGGTAACCGGTACCAATAAGGACGATTCCCTTGGAAAGAAACCGGTACAGAGAGCAGCCCAGAAAGTATATCCGAACGATCCGTGTCCGTGCGGCAGCGGCAAGAAGTATAAACAGTGCTGCGGACGTGCAAAATAAGCATTTGAAATATTGAAAAGAAAGAAGGTGTGGTTATGGTAGAACTTGATCAGTTTAAATATACGCTGAACAGCTACGCAAAACCCATGACAGAACTGAGGGATTCACTTTGACCTGGCTTCAAAGACGCTCAGGATCGAAGAATTAGAAAGAGAAATGGAGGCTCCCGGCTACTGGGATCAGGTAGAACAGTCCCAGGCAGGCATGCGCGAGCTGAACACTCTGAAAGAAGAAAAAGAAAAATTTGAAGATCTCCAGGGGCAGTACGAGGATATCGAAACGCTGCTGGAGATGGGATACGAAGAAAATGACGAATCACTGATTCCGGAGATTCAGGAAGAACTGGATCAGTTTATCGAGCGTTTTGAGACTATGAGAATCAAGACGCTTTTGTCCGGGGAATACGACAGCAGCAATGCCATCCTGAAACTCAATGCGGGAGCAGGTGGTACGGAGAGCTGCGACTGGGCAGGGATGCTGTACCGGATGTATACCCGCTGGGCAGAGCGGAAAGGATTTTCTGTGGAAGTACTCGATTATCTGGAGGGTGATGAAGCGGGCATTAAGTCTGTTACATTCCAGGTAAATGGAGAAAATGCCTATGGCTATCTGAAATCCGAGAAAGGCGTCCATCGTCTGGTGCGGATTTCTCCGTTCAATGCACAGGGAAAACGTCAGACCTCTTTTGTATCCTGCGATGTAATGCCGGATATTGAGGATGAGATTGATATTGAGATCAACCCGGAAGATCTGCGGGTGGATACCTATCGTTCCAGTGGTGCCGGCGGACAGCATATTAACAAAACATCATCGGCAATCCGTATTACCCACTTACCGACTGGTATCGTGGTACAGTGCCAGAATGAACGTTCCCAGCATCAGAACAAAGACAAAGCCATGCAGATGCTGAAAGCGAAACTGTATTTGCTGGAACAGCAGAAACAGGCGGAGAAGCTTTCCGGTATCCGTGGTGAAGTCAGTGATATTGCCTGGGGAAATCAGATTCGTTCCTATGTCATGCAGCCGTACACCATGGTGAAAGATCACCGGACCGGTGCGGAGGTAAGCAATGTGGATGCGGTGATGGATGGAAAAATCGATCCGTTTATTAACGCATATTTAAAATGGATCAACCTGACCCCGGAGGAACAGGGATGACAGAAAAAGGCAAATATTTTGTATTAAAGCAAAAAGCAGTGCCGGAAGTACTCTTAAAAGTGGTAGAAGCAAAGCGTATGCTGGACAGCGATCCGTCCATGACCGTACAGGAAGCGACAGATCAGCTGGGCATCAGCAGAAGCTCTTTCTATAAATACAAAGATGATATTTTCCCGTTTCATGATGAAGCAAAAGGAAAGACCGTTACGTTTGTGCTGCAGATGGAGGATGAACCGGGACTTTTGTCCACGGTACTGAACACCATTGCAGAATTTGGAGCGAATATTCTGACCATTCATCAGACAATCCCGATCAATGGCGTGGCTTCACTGACGCTGAGCGTGGAAGTGCTGCCGACGGCAGGCGATGCGTCAGCCATGATTGAGAAGATTGAAGGACAGCAGGGAATCCGTTATCTGAAAATATTAGGCAGGGAGTAGAGAACCAATGATTAAAGTCGCAATTATGGGATATGGCACCGTTGGATCAGGTGTGTACGAAGTATTCAGAACCAATCAGAAAAGCATTGATAACAAAGTAGGACAGGAACTGAGAGTGCAGTATGTGCTGGACTTAAGAGATTTCCCTGGAGATCCGGTGATGGATGTTCTGACGCATGATTTTGAAGACATTATCAACGATGATGAAGTCAAGATTGTAGCAGAAGTCATGGGAGGACTGCATCCGGCGTATGAGTTTACCAAGCGTTGCCTGGAAGCAGGTAAGAGTGTGTGCACGTCCAACAAAGAGCTGGTGGCAGAGCATGGTGCAGAACTGATTCAGATTGCAAAAGACCATCAGGTAAACTATCTGTTTGAAGCCAGTGTAGGTGGCGGTATTCCGATTATCCGTCCGCTGAATTCTTCCCTGACTGCAGATGTGATTCTGGAGATTTCCGGTATTTTGAATGGTACCACCAACTATATGCTGACTAAGATGTCCCGTGAAGGACTGAATTACGACGACGTATTAAAAGAGGCACAGGCAAAAGGTTATGCGGAGCTTCATCCGGAAGCGGATGTGGAAGGCTGGGATGCCTGCCGTAAGATTGCCATTCTGACTTCCCTTGCCAGCGGCAATCAGGTAGATTTCCGGGATATTTATACGGAGGGAATTACCAAACTGACCAAAGAAGATTTTGTATATGCGAAAAAAATGAAATGCGCCATTAAACTGCTGGCTGTCAGCAAAAAAGTAGGTGACAGTTACTGTGTGATGGTAAGTCCGTCCCTGGTACGCAAAGAGCATCCGCTCTATATGGTAAATGATGTATTTAATGCTGTATGGGTAGAAGGAAATATGCTGGGAGCTTCCATGTTCTATGGAAGCGGAGCAGGCAAACTTCCGACGGCCAGTGCTGTTGCAGGAGATATGGTAGATGCTGCCAGACATCTGGGCAAGGTAGTGACCATTTTCTGGAATCCGGAGAAACTGGAGCTGGTTCCGGTAAGTGAGATGACCCACCGGTTCTTTGTACGTGCAGCAGAAAATGCAGATGCGGCAAAAGTATTTGGTGATGTAGAGATGGTGGATGCCGGAATCAAAGGTGAGATCGGCTTTATCACTCCGGTTATGACCGAGGGCGAATATGCAGAGAAAGCAAAACATCTGGATGTAATCAGCATGATCCGGATGGATGCATAAAACAGGAGGAGAAACAGCATGGATATCGTGTGTTTGGATCTGGAAGGCGTATTAGTACCGGAAATCTGGATTGCATTTGCAGAGGCAAGCGGCATTCCGGAACTGAAGAGAACGACTCGTGATGAGCCGGATTATGACAAGCTTATGAACTGGCGTCTGGGCATTCTGAAAGAGCATGGACTGGGTCTGAAAGAGATTCAGGAGACCATTGCAAAGATTGATCCGCTGCCGGGAGCAAAGAAATTCCTGAATGAGCTTCGCAGTATCACACAGGTTATCATCATCAGTGATACCTTTACGCAGTTTGCAAAGCCGCTCATGGAGAAACTGGGCTGGCCGACCCTGTTCTGCAACAGTCTGGAAGTGGCTCCGGACGGAGAGATCACCGGATTTAAGATGAGAATTGAGAATTCCAAGCTGACAACCGTAAAGGCACTGCAGTCTGCAGGTTTTGAGACCATCGCGGCTGGAGACAGCTTTAATGACCTTGGCATGATCAAGGCCAGCAAGGCAGGTTTCCTGTTCCGGACCACCGATCAGATCAAGAAAGACTATCCGGAACTTCAGGCATTTGAGGAATATGATGATTTCCTTGCAGCCATCAAAGGAGCTTTGAATTAGTATGCATATAAAAGAGTTATATCCGGACAGACTGGAAACGTCTGTCCTGGATATGGACTGGGATGCCCTAGCAAAACATTACCAGGGCGTTATTTTTGATATTGATAATACGCTGGTGCCACACGGGGCGCCGGCCGATGAGAAGATTATAAAGCTGTTTGAAAAAATTCATGCTCTGGGAATGAAGACCATGCTGGTATCCAATAACGGAGAAGCAAGAGTGCGCCCGTTTGCAGAACAGGTAAACAGCGGATTTATCCCCAAGGCGGGCAAACCCAAAACAGGCGGGTATGAGAAAGCCATGCAGGAGATGCATACGGATCCGAAGCATACGCTGTTCGTGGGAGACCAGATTTTCACGGATATCTGGGGTGCAAACCGGGCGGGGATCGACACGGTACTCATGGAACCGGTGGATAAATCCACGGATGAGATCCAGATTGTCATCAAACGCTGGCTGGAAAAACCATTTCGGAGAACAAAAGCGTAAAACGTAAGAACTTTGTAACAGATATTCAATATTTCCCTGCTATAATAATAAATTACAGAAAGACATATACTAGCAGCAGGGGAAGTGATGATCATGACAGGAAAAAAGAAGTGGCTGGTACTGGCACTGGTGCTCAGCATCTGTCTGAGCGGATGTGGACGCGAGGAGACAGGATCAGATTTACTGACGGATACAAAAGAGGCAGTTGTGCCGGTAAAGGAAGCAGTGGTACCTGCGGCGGAAGAAACGCCGGAAGGCATTGCGCTCCATATTTACTGTGGGGATGAGCAGGCGGAAAATATTGTACAGAAAACCGTATACGTAGAAGAAGTCACGGAACAGACTATTATGGAAGAACTGAGCAGCGCTTTGAATCTGGATGCACAGGCGGGGCTCAAAAGCATTTCATTTGGCACCTATGGCGGTGACAAAGTGGTCATGCTTGATTTTAACCAGGCGTTTGCGGATTATCTGAAAAAATTAAGTCAGCAGGGCGAGACCATTGTAATGGGCAGTATTACCAATACATTTCTGGAGGCCTATCAGAGTGAACTGCTTTTAGTGACCGCGGAAGGAAAAGTACTGGATACCGGAAGGAATATTTATGAGGAATATCTGGAAACCTATCCCTTTGTGGAATCTTCCTATCAGGTGACAGATGTGGTGCTGGAAGAAGAGCCGGGTCTTCATATCACCTATCCGCAGATTGAGAATCTGGCAGATCAGGACATCCAGGAGAAATGGAATGCCATTATCCGCGGGACGGAAGAGCGGGCCGTGGAAGGCTGGTTATCCGTGGAAGAGAGTCAGGGCAGTTCCTATGAGGTTTCCTATACGGTGAAGACCATGACGCCGGATACGTTGTCCATCCTGATGAATGGACAGATCAACGAAGAAGACGCGGCGCATCCGTACAGCTTTAAGTACACTTATAATATTGACCTGAATACGGGGGAGAGCATCCGGCTGAAGGATCACGTAAATGTGGAAAAGCTGGCGGAAAATCTTTTCGCGGGAACCGGATACTATGTGGAAGAATCCCTGGCGCCGTATTTTCAGGAGCGTCTGGTGAGCATTTATGAGACGCCGGACAGCCTGGCCAGATCACTGGAAGGCTATGATTATGCGGAGGATGGAAGCGCGCCTTACGGATATTCCTATCTGGCGGATGGAAAGGTCTGGATCTGCATGGAAGTGCCCCATGCGCTGGGCGATTATATCGAGATTGAGCTGGATGCACAGACCAACTGAAAAAAAGCATGGTATTTTCCTGATGGTATGGTATAATACTGGTAATATGCAGTAAAGGAGACGCAATCAATGAGTCAGGAAAAAGTTGATCGCAATAAAGAGAAAAAAAGAAACAGAAAAGCCATCGAGGCGAAGAAAAAACGTGAGGTGCTGCTTACAAAGCTCTGTGCAGGGCTGCTGGTGCTGGCACTGGTAGGGTGGCTTGGCTATTCTGTTGTATATAAATATGAGCAGAAACAAAACAGCGGCACTGTATCTGCTGATATTGACGCGCTGAACGATTATGTATCTTCTCTTAGCACAGGCGAGTAAAAAGAGGTTGCATAAGAGCGCAGACAGAGTTATACTGTAAAAAGAAAATTTAAGAGAGATTCTTCGGGGCGGGGTGTGATTCCCCACCGGCGGTGTATGTCAGAACAGAGTTCTGCACAGAAGTCCGCGACCCGCAGTGATGCGGCTGAACCGGTGTGATTCCGGTACCGACAGTTAAAGTCTGGATGAGAGAAGAAAATACAGCATATGCATACGCGTATCAGTGCCCCGGATTAGAAATAATCCGGGGCTTTTGTTTTCTCCGGCTGGATCTCTTGAGAAATGGAAGGAGAACATCAACATGAAAGCAACAACCACAACTGCAACAAGAACCAACGCCACATCCACTACCAGAACCATGGTAAGCGTGGGAATGCTGGGAGCCATTTCCGTCGTCCTTATGCTTATGGAATTTCCACTGCCCTTTATTGCACCGGGATTCTACAAGCTGGACTTCAGCGAGGTGCCGATTCTGGTAGGTGCATTTGCACTGGGGCCGGTGGCAGGCGTTATGACAGAGCTCATTAAAGTGCTTCTGAACCTGGTCATCAACGGAACAGACACCGCATTTGTAGGAGAGTTTGCAAACTTTGTGATGGGATGTGCATTTGTAATCCCGGCAGCTTTGATCTATAAGAAAAAGAAAAGCCGGAAACATGCCATTACAGGACTGGTGGCAGGAACTCTGATTATGTCTGCAGCGGCTGTATTTATCAATGCGCTGGTACTGCTTCCTGCTTATGCAAAAGCATTTGGAATGCCGATTGATACTTTTGTACAGATGGGAGCGGCTATCAATCCGGCTATCAACGGCATCTGGACCTTTGTTCTGCTGGCGGTTGCACCGTTCAATCTGATCAAGGGAGTTCTGGTTTCTGTGATCACTGTGCTGCTGTACAAACATATCAGCCCGATTTTAAAGGGAGTCAGATAATTATTTGTGTTTGAAAAAAAATTGTGCTACAATCGTACTACGTATGGTTGCAGCACATTTTTTATGCGGAAAATCCGCAGTTGGAGAGATGATATGAGCATAACAATAGAAAGCAACAGTGCAGAAGAAACCTTTGCACTGGGACAGAAGATTGGTGAACGGGTAAAACCGGGTACCATCATTTCCCTGACCGGAGATCTGGGAGTCGGTAAGACTGTATTTACCCAGGGACTGGCAAAGGGACTTGGGATTACAGAACCGGTAAACAGTCCTACGTTTACCATTGTACAGGTATATGAGAGCGGACGCCTGCCATTTTACCATTTTGATGTATATCGCATTGGTGATATAGAAGAGATGGATGAGATTGGCTATGAGGATTATTTCTATGGAAATGGAGTATGCCTCATTGAATGGGCGGATCTGATCCGGGAACTTCTTCCGGAAGAGACAGGACGGATTACCATTGAAAAAGATCTGGAAAAAGGATTTGATTACCGGAAAATCCGGATCGAAGGAATTGACGGATGGGAGGCATAACAATGGAAAAGACCTATAAGAAAGTGCTGGCCCTGGACAGTTCCGGGCTGGTAGCCAGTGTGGCTGTAGTGGAAGGAGATGCTTCCGGCAGCAACCTTCTGGCAGAATATACCATCAATTATAAAAAAACACATTCCCAGACCCTGCTTCCGATGCTGGATGCTATTGTGAAAATGATTGATCTGGATCTGGAAAGCATTGACGCTATTGCCGTGGCAGCAGGACCGGGATCCTTTACCGGACTGCGGATTGGATCTGCCACTGCAAAAGGACTGGGGCTGGCACTTGATAAACCGCTGGTTGCGATTCCGACGGTGGACGGTCTGGCTTATAATCTGTTTGGAACGGATCGCCTGATCTGCCCGATTATGGATGCACGGAGAAATCAGGTTTATACAGGAATCTATGAATTTGACGGGGACAGACTTAATGTGCTGGAGCCGCAGATGGCAGTGGACATCCAGGTAATTGCTCAGAAGCTCTGCGAACGGAAACGGGATGTGATTTTCCTGGGAGATGGGGTTCCGGTATTCCGGGAGCGTCTGGAAAGCGGACTTTTAGAAGAACTGACCAGCGCAGGAAAACAGGTCTCCTTTGCACCGGCCCATATGAATAAACAGCGTGCGGGAGCAGTCGGCGCTCTGGCGCTCACCTATCTCTGGGAAGGAAAGTTGGAAACAGCAGATGAACACCAGCCGGAATATCTCCGTATGGCACAGGCAGAGAGAGAACGTATGGAAAAAGAGCAGGCAGAAGCAGCTGCCAAAAAAGACGGAGAGGCACAGGCATGATCCGTCTGATGAAAGAAGAAGACCTGGAAGCAGTAGCACAGCTGGAACAGACTGTTTTTTCTGTACCCTGGTCAGAGCATAACCTGAGAGAGAGCCTTTCTCGACCGGAATATCTGTTTCTTGTGGCGGAGGAAGACGGAAAAATCACAGGTTATGCGGGACTCCTCATGATTGCGGGAGAGGGCAATGTGACCAATATTGCCGTATTTCCGGAAAACAGAGGACATGGAATCGGGTCTGTCCTTACGGAAACATTGATTTCGGAAGGAAGAAAACGAGGTATGAATGCATTTACGCTGGAAGTGCGAGTGAGCAACCAGTCAGCCATTCATATCTATGAAAAGCTTGGATTCCGGTCAGAAGGAGTCCGAAAAGGTTTCTATGAGAAACCAAAAGAAGATGCCCTGATCATGTGGCTGCGGGATGTCTGACCAGTAATCTCCTATTTCCGATCAGGTTTCAGAAAATTATAATGAAACCGTACCAGAGAAAAGGAGGAGGACAATATGCGTCAGTATACAGACAGGGAAGGAAAACAGTTAACGAAAATCGTCTGCAATCAGTGTGGAAAAGCATTGAAGCTTCAGAATGGAATCCTTCAGGAAGGGGGATTCCATGGAACGGCAGAATGGGGATTTTTCTCAGAAAAGGATGGAGAGATTCATTCTTTTGATTTGTGTGAAAAATGCTATGACCGGCTGACCGCCGGATTTTCCATTCCGGTGGACAAAGAGGAGCAGACGGAACTTTTGTAGGAGAAACTATGTTAGATGTATGCTTGCTTGGAAGCGGCGGTATGATGCCGCTTCCTTACCGTTGGCTGACTTCGCTGATGGTGCGTTATAATGGAAGCAGTCTTCTCATTGACTGCGGAGAGGGAACCCAGATTGCCATCAAGGAAAAAGGCTGGAGCTTTAAACCCATTGATGTAATCTGCTTTACCCATTACCACGGGGATCATATCAGTGGTCTTCCGGGACTTTTACTGACTATGGGAAATGCGGACCGGAAAGAGCCGCTGACATTGATCGGACCGAAAGGACTGGAACGGGTGGTCAATGCCCTCCGAGTCATTGCGCCGGAACTGCCATTCCCGATTATTTATAAAGAAATCAACGGGCCGGAAGAGATATTTGAAATCAATGGATATCGTCTGACGGCATTTCGTGTCAACCACAATGTAACCTGCTATGGTTATACACTGGAACTTGACCGTGCCGGTAAATTCCAGCTGGAGAAAGCACTGGCGCTGGATATTCCAAAGCAGTACTGGAATCGTCTCCAGAAAGGTGAGACCGTAGAAGAAGACGGAAAGACCTATGTTCCGGAGATGGTTATGGGCGCGCAGCGAAAGGGAATCAAGCTTACGTACTGTACCGATACCAGACCGACCCAGTCCATCATTGATCATGCAGATCATTCGGATCTGTTTATCTGCGAAGGCATGTACGGGGAGAAGGACAAAGAGGCAAAGGCCAGAGAATATAAACACATGACATTTTATGAGGCGGCAAAACTTGCCAAAACCGCGCAGGTAAAAGAAATGTGGCTGACCCATTACAGTCCGTCTCTGACCAGACCGGAAGAATATATGGATGAAGTGAGAAAAATATTTCCGGCGGCAAAAGCCGGGAAAGATAAAAAATCTGTGGAACTGGATTTTGAAAAGGAGGAGTAGAAATGGAAGAGAAGAAAGACGTTTATATTCTTGCCATCGAAAGCTCCTGTGACGAGACCGCCGCTGCAGTCGTTAAGAATGGACGGGAAGTGCTGTCCAATATTATTTCTTCTCAGATTGCCCTGCATACGCTGTATGGAGGCGTTGTGCCGGAGATTGCATCACGGAAGCATATTGAAAAGATTAATTATGTCATCAGAGAAGCGCTTGCCGAAGCGGGTATGGGCTTAAAAGACATGGATGCTATCGGCGTTACCTATGGTCCGGGACTGGTGGGAGCTCTGTTGGTTGGTGTGGCAGAGGCAAAAGCCATCAGCTATGCGTCCGGTGTGCCGCTGGTAGGTGTGCATCATATTGAGGGACATATTTCTGCAAACTACATAGAAAATAAAGACCTGGAGCCGCCGTTTATCTGTCTGGTGGTTTCTGGCGGACATACCCATCTGGTAGTAGTCAAGGATTATGGAAAATACGAGATTATCGGACATACCAGAGACGACGCGGCAGGAGAAGCGTTTGATAAAGTGGCCCGTGCTATCGGACTTGGTTATCCGGGCGGACCGAAGATCGACAAGCTGGCGAAAGAGGGAAATCCGGACGCCATTCATTTTCCACGGGCAAAAGTGGAAGATTCTCCCTATGATTTCAGTTTCAGCGGCGTGAAATCTGCTGTTCTGAACCATCTGAACGGCTGCAAAATGAAAGGGGAACCTATTGTGGAGGCAGACATTGCTGCATCCTTCCAGAAGGCAGTATGTGATGTACTGGTAGGACATGCTATTCAGGCAGTGAAAGACTACAAGATTCCGAAGCTTGCCATGGCAGGCGGCGTGGCATCCAATTCTGCACTCCGTGCAGCCATGAAAGAGGCCTGCGACAAACAGGGCATTCCGCTCTATTATCCGTCACCGATTCTTTGTACGGATAATGCGGCTATGATTGGTGCGGCAGCTTACTATGAATATATGGCAGGAACCAGATCGGGACTTGATTTGAATGCAGTTCCGAATCTGAAACTGGGCGAGAGGTAACAGCATGTCCAAAGAAAAGAAGAGCACAGCAATCGTGCTGGCAGCAGGCCAGGGAAAACGGATGGGTACGAAGATCCAGAAACAGTTTCTGGATCTGAAGGGAAAGCCGGTTCTCTGGTATTCCCTTCATGCCTTTGAAACGTCAGAATGGATTGATGAAATCATTCTGGTAACCGGGGAAGATCTGATTTCTTATTGCAGGGAAGAAATTGTAGAGAAATACGGTTTTCAGAAAGTGCGTGCAGTGGTGGCAGGAGGAGCAGAACGCTACCACTCTGTCTATCGGGGACTGCAGGCAATCTCTGATATGGAGCAGCGGATTGTTTTTATCCATGACGGGGCAAGACCGTTCCTGACGGAAGATATGATTGAACGTGTATATAAAGAGACACTGGAGCATGGTGCCTGTGTCGTTGGTATGCCCGTAAAAGATACCATTAAGATTGCAGATGAAAATGGGTTTATCCGGGAGACTCCGAAGCGGAGCCTGGTATGGCAGATTCAGACGCCGCAGGTATTTGATGCGGAGCTGATTGTACCGGCTTACCGCCAGGTGATCGAACGGGAACAGGAACTGCTGGATCAGGGAGTGCAGATTACGGATGATGCCATGGTGGTGGAGACCATGTGCGCGCATCCGGTAAAACTGGTGCAGGGATCCTATGAGAATATGAAACTGACCACACCGGAAGATCTGAAAGTGGCAGAGGCATTCCTGGACAGATAGAAAAGCCTGGAAATACAGGCTTTTTAAAACTGTGTAAAATAAAAATGAAAAAAATCGAAAAAATTTGAAAAACATAGTTGACAAAATGGGCGTATACTGTTAAAATAACAAAGTCGCTTGTGGAGAGCGCTCATGGAGAGATATCGAAGTGGTCATAACGAGGCGGTCTTGAAAACCGTTTGTCCGCAAGGGCGCGTGGGTTCGAATCCCACTCTCTCCGTTATCGACTGAGTCGATGATCATATATGTTTTAATTTGGAGAAGTACCCAAGCTGGCCGAAGGGACACCCCTGGAAAGGGTGCAGGTCGTTA
>CAVFMZ010000084.1:0-12200 GCA_963623675.1 Firmicutes bacterium CAG:176
TTAGCAAGAGCACGAGACGGGATTCGAACCCGCGACCCTCGCCTTGGCAAGGCGATACTCCACCACTGAGCCACTCGTGCAAAATCTGTTGTTCTGTCGCTGTATCAGCGACAACACATATGATACCGGAAATCGGTACATTTGTCAACAGATATTTTTCATTTTTCAGATCTTTTCGCTTTCATTCAGAATCAGCAGGCTGCCCACATACATGTTGTTGGGGAAATCTTTTTCCATGATGCTGTCCAGCTTCTGATATTCCAGGTCAAACCATTGCTCTTCCGCGGTCACCAGCATATGTGCCAGGGCAATGCCTGCGTCAAAGAGGTTAAAATCCTGCTGCATCTGATAACCAATCTTCCCCGGTTTCTTCACAAACATATGAATTCTGCCATCGGTCACTACAAAACGCCAGGGCTGCAGGTTCATCGCAGAGGGTGCGACTCTGGCAGCTTCCAGAAGTTTCCGCTGCACTTTACCAAAATTTCCATGGACTTTCACGAACCGGTTCAGTTCCATCCGCTTAAATGATTCCCGATCCCGCTCCAGCGGTTCTGCCGGGTAGCCAAATGCCATAATCATGACCGGCTTCAGTTCTTTCTCGTCATCTTTTTTGACATGGGCACCGCCCTGATAGCAGCTGCCGATGCCCTTCGTATGCAGATACAGCACCAGCTGTTCCATAAGGCAGCCCGCATTTTTCCGGTAATCCTCGCAGATCTCCGAATAAAGCACCACATAATAGGGCGCTTTCACCAGAAAGAGGCCTGCCAGACGTTTGTCAGAGCCTTTTAAAATTTTCCATTTTGTGCGGATCTCCGGGCGGATGCCGACTGCATCCTCTCCGTACTGTTCAATCTTCTCCAGTAACCGGGGTTCGATCTCCGTATCCTTATATTTTCTGACAGATTTTCTCCGAAAAATTGCTTCATACAGTGTCATGGTCTGCAAGCCTTTCCATCTCATCGAGATATTGTGCAAATACCGCAAGTGCATCCTGTACCGGGGCTTTCTGCTCCATATCCACTCCTGCCATCTTCAGAAGCTCCAGCGGATACATGGAACTTCCTCCCTTCAGGAATTTCTTATACTGTTCTACCGCAGGCTCTCCCTTCTCCAGAATCCGCTTGGACAGCGCGATGGCTGCGGAGAATCCTGTTGCATACTGGTAAACATAAAACGGTGTATAGAAATGTGGGATCCGCGCCCATTCCATGGCAATCTCCCGGTCCACACAGATCTCATCCCCGAAATACAGTTTGTTCAGATCATAATAAATCTCACATAACCGGTCTGCCGTCAGCGTCTCGCCCTGCTCCTGAAGACTGTGGGTGATCTTCTCAAACTCTGCAAACATGGTCTGCCGGAACAACGTGGTCCGGAACTGTTCCAGAAAATAGTTGATCAGATACATGGTCTTCTTCCGGTCTCCGGCCTTCTTGCTCTGCTCCATCAGGTGATGAATGAGCAGCGCTTCATTGCAGGTAGACGCTACCTCTGCCACAAAAATCCGGTAGCCTGCATAAATGTAAGGCTGATGTTCATCGGAATACCAGGAATGGAGGGCATGCCCCATCTCATGAGCCAGCGTAAAGACATCATGAAGCGTTCCCTGATAATTGAGCAGCACATAAGGATGGGTTCCATAGGCTCCCCAGGAGTATGCGCCGGTCCGTTTTCCCTGATTCTCATAGATGTCGATCCATCCGTGATCAAATCCTTCTCTGAGCAGATTTAAGTATTCTTCGCCCATGGGCGCCAGACCTTCCAACACGGTCTCCTTTGCCTGCTCAAAAGGAATCTCACTGTGATCCTGCTCCGTCATGGGCACATAGAGATCGTACATATGAAGTTCATCCACACCCAGAAGCTTTTTCCGCAGTTTCATATAACGATACATGAGCGGCATGGATTCGTGCACAGCTTCAATAAGCTGCTCATAGACTTTTATCGGAATATGGCTTCCATCCAGTGCGGCTTCCAGATCAGACGTATATTTGTGTGCCTTTGCCAGAAATGCCTCCTGTTTTACATTGGCGCGGTACATGGCAGCCAGCGTATTTCTCCAGTCCCCATAGACACCATACATGGCCTCAAAGGCACTTTTACGCATCTGGCGGTTATCACTCTGCATCAGTGACATATAGCGTCCGTGAGTCACCTGTACCGGATGCCCGTCCTCGCCGATGATCTCCGGAAAGCAGATATCCGCATTGTTAAACATGGAGAAAATATCCTTCGGGCTTTCTGCCACATCACCCATGGCAGCCAGAAGCGCTTCCTGTTCGGTGGGCAGGACATGTTTTTTCTGTCTTATTATATTTTCAAAATACTGCCGGTATACCGAGAGCTCTTTATTTTCCTTCAGAAATGTCTCAATGGTTCCGTCCGGCAGTTCCATCAGCTCCGGTTCCACAAAGGACAGGCTCTCAGAAAGCTCTACCAGTAATCCCTGAGCCTGACTTGCCAGATTCTGGTAGGTACTGTTGTCTGTGTTTTCATGAAGGCGCTGGTTCGCATAGACATACACTTTCTCCAGCAGCTGATTCAGCTCATCGCTTAATTTCTGCATGGATAACAGCACTTGTGCACTCTCTCCCAGCCGTCCGCGGAATTTTGCAAGTTCCGGAATCCGGCTTTTCAGAAGTTCATAATCGCTCTTCCAGTCTTCATCATTCTTATATAAATCCTCGATGGCCCATTTACAGCGGGCATCGACTTCTTCTCTTGTGTTCAGTTTTCTGTTTTCCATCATTGACTCCCTCGCTTTTCTTTATCGTAACACAGGTTTTCAGGAAGTCAATGTTTTTTCATCTCTCCTTATTCATTTCGAATCGCTGCCAGCGGACTTAATTTCATGGCACGAAGCGCCGGGAAGAATCCTGCCAGCATACCGACCAGCACCGCAAATCCCAATGCTGCCAATATCAGCCAGATCGGGATATAGGATACGCCGGAGCCATTTTCCCCACCGGCTGACACCACATTGATGACCACGGATATGATCTCACTCAGGACCAGGCCGATCAGTCCCCCGAAGAAACCGATAAAGCCTGCCTCTAGAAGGAACATGGTACGGATATTGTTCATATCACATCCCAGCACCTTGATAATCCCGATCTCCTTCGTCCGCTCATAGATGGACATCATCATCGTATTGGCAATGCCGATGGCCGCTACGAACAGGGAAACCGCACCGATGCCGCCCAGCACCAGCTGGATCATCCGCATCTGCTCCTGGGTCTGCTGCAGCCATTCAGCGTTACTGTAGACACCATAGCCCATATCCTTTATAGTCTTCTGCACCTCCTGCACAGAATCCATGCTGTCAACCTTGACATAGACTTCATCGTAATAAATCTCTTTATAGGGTTTGCCGGACTTGTTGGTCGGCTGTCCGGGAATGGCCTTATTCTTGAAAATCTTCTTCAGCATCGCCTTCAGCTGGTCAATATCTGCATAGACATAACTGCTGTTTTCATTGTAATCATCCACCGTTCCGGCCATCACGCCACAGGTAGGGATGATATATTTCTTCGGGGGCGTCGTTTTCTGTCCGCTTCCATCCCCGCCGTTCTGAGAACTATAGTAAGCATCCGTATCAAAGATCACGAAAACCGGATCTTTCACAAAGTCCACATCCGGAAGCTCCATTGTCTCCCAATAATACTGGTTAGTCCTGGAGTTATAAAAATTCGTAATCACCTGATTGCCATAGAAAAACTGCAGTCCTCCGTCTGCAGGCGGAAGCTCTCCTTCTTTCAGGGTAATGTTCTGTGATTTGATCCCTTCCTGGGACATTCCACGAATCTGTACATCCCCCATATAGATACCCTGCTTCATCAATACGCTGTAGTTCAATATCGGGGAAGCCACCTCCACATGGGGCAGCGCCGCAATCTTCTTTACCAGTGCGTCATCGATTCTCAGTTCCTCTGTACTGGTGGAAGAAGTATTGGAAGTATTTCCCCAGGTATTGACCGTGATGGTCGTCAGGCCGCCATACTGTTCAATCTGCTCCATGGAACTTTTCTGGAGTCCCAGTCCCAGCGAAATCATGACCACAATGGATGCGGTTCCGATGACGACGCCGAGCACGGTCAGGGCAGTACGAAGCTTTCTTCTGAGCAGATTGGAGCTGCTCATACGAAGTAAATCCAGAAATTTCATGCTTTACTCCTTCTCGTCGTCCTCTTCGTCCAGATCAATGAGATCCTCTTCCAGTTTTTTCTGCTCTTTCAGTTTCTTTTTCTTCAGGCTGACAATGATGGCTCCGCCGCCCGCCAGCAGAAGAAATACCACAATCACCGGAATAGCTTTTCCTACACCGCCACCGGTTCCGGTCTGATCATCCATGGACATATCATCATAGCTCATATCATCATCCATCACCGGTTCCGTGACGTACAAAGAGATGTTCCTTTCAATGACCGTCGCTTCCCCCGTCTCATCCTCATAGGAAATATTCAGCTTCACGGTACCATCATCTGTGGTTGCTGCAAGACCGTTCACGTACATATCCACAGAGCCGGTAGCTCCGGAATCCAGGTTCCCAACAAAGGCATCCCCGCTGCTCACAAATTCGCTGTCTGCCGACACTTTCACATTATAGAGCTTCGTCTTGCCAAGATTGTAGATACTGAACATAATATTGGCTTCACTGCCCACATCGATACTGGAAGGATTTACCTCCGGCTCACTCATATCCACTCTGGCCGCCTGTTTCACCGGAACCGACACACTTGCCTTGTTGGTATAGGAATTGACATGTTCATCCTCATAACTCATATTTACATCAATGGCATAGGGCTTCTGAGCCAGATCCGATCTTGCTTCCATCTCGATCTGGATGTCTTTGGTTCCGTTTTTCTCCATCTTATCTACGAAAATGGTATTAGAACCCGCAGTGGGCAGGAATGATGCATAGGTGGTGTCTGCATCTTTTCCCTCCACAACCGCATCAAATTCAAACAGCATATTGCTGACACTGGTGGCATTGGAGGTATTTTTCAGATGGAGGGTCAGCATAAAGCTCTCGCCTGCATGTACGGTCTCCGGATCGGTCTCAAACCCGGTCACAATGACTCTCGGCACAGATGCTTTTCCGTCGGAGCTTACCCCGGCCGTGCCGCTGGTCTGAATATAGGTATCCAGCGTGGTGGTCTGGCTGCTTCCGTCAGATGCAAAGTAACGGACATTAAATGAGATCTTCTGATAACCGTTACCTACGTCGCTTCTGGTCTTCAGGTTCCAGGTGAGCTCCCGTCTGCGATCCATGTCAGACATGCCCGTATCGGTTCCCGGAAGGTCTGCAATGGTCTGGGAGTAGCTGGACTGGGTGATCTCAAAAGGCCAGGTGGCAGTATCCGTGCTTAAGACCGGAGTCACGACTGCATTGGTAACGTTGGTCTTTCCCATGTTGACTACCGGAAGGACAATACTCACTTCCTGTCCGGCATTGGCTACCGGGGTCACCCAGGTGCCGCCTACCATCAGGAAATGATCAGCGGTGACGGTGGTAGTGTCGTCACTGTCATCATCGTCGTCATCACTGTCATCCTTGGGGGGATTGACAATGTCATTCATCTGAGATTTTACCACTGAAACATAAGCATCCACCTCTTCCTGTGACTGATACTGGCATTTGCTCACATCACATGAATTGCCATCATAACCAAGCATTGCATATGCCTCTGCCAACTTCGTATCCAGTTTCTGTGCCTGTTTTTCATTTGGCTGTAGAGAGATCTTCTGAGCTTTTAAAGCATTTACTGCACTTAAAAGTTTTTCATTCGTAATTTTATCTGTTTCATCCGACTTTGGAATATCTGTCGTGTTTCCCGAATTATTATTACCATCTGCAGTTTTTTCTTCTTCTGCATATACCGTCATTCCCGCTCCAGGTACACTCACTGCTGCCGCCGGTGCCAGCATTCCCGCACACAGCGCAATCGCAAGTCCTTTCATCCACCACTTCTTCATTGCTCGTCCTCCTTATATTCACTCCGTGTCTCGATTTTCACAATTTTTCCGTCTATGATATGGAATATCCGGTCTGCAAATCCGGCCAGATGGTTATCATGGGTTACCATGACCATGGTCTGGTTCTTCTCCTGCACGACCTTCCGCATCAGTCCCAGTACCTCTGCAGATGTATGGGAGTCCAGGTTACCGGTGGGCTCATCCGCGAAGATAATCTCCGGATCCAGCACCAGTGCCCTTGCCACTCCGACTCTCTGCTGCTGACCTCCTGACATTTCATTGGGCCGGTGCAGCATATGTTTGGAAAGTCCCACCAGCTTCAGCATCTTTACTGCCTTGGCTTCCCGGACTTTCTTGTCCACTCCCCGGAAGGTCAACGGCAAAGCCACATTTTCAATGGCATTCATGGTTCCCAGCAAGTTGAAGGACTGGAAAATAAATCCCACTTTCTCCCGCCGGAACCGCACCAGCTGATTCTCTGTCATATTTTCCAGATGCTGTCCTGCCACGATGACTTCCCCTTTGGTGGGCTTCTCCAGCCCCGCCAGCATGTTCAGCATGGTGGATTTTCCCGAACCGGAAGTACCGACAATGGCACAAAACTCGCCTTTGTAGATGGTCAGATCCACACCATTCAGGGCACGTACCTTCTCATCTCCCACCCGGAATATTTTATAGAGGTTTTTTACCTGAATGACAGGCTGCCTTTTCTCTTCCACTCGAGGTTCTCCTTTTTTCACACATCTTGATACGATACGTACATCGCAACTATTCAGAACCACATTCGCAGAACGCAGTTTTGCATGGCTCTGAATAGTTACAGTATATCATATTTGTAATTTCAAAATTCTTAATTAATCTTAATATTTGATCGTTCCACCCGCTTCGTGGTATACTGTAGATAAATCCATACATCTGACAGAAAGGAGACGCATATGCCGTTATTAAAATCCACACATTACACTTCCGAAGATTACTGGAATCTTCCGGAAGGACAGCGTGCTGAACTAATTAATGGACAGCTTTATAATATGGCTCCTCCCAGCCGGATTCACCAGAAACTGGTAATGGAATTATCCGGAACTTTTCGAAATTACATTCTCAGCCGTAAAGGGGCCTGCGAAGTTTATCCCGCTCCATTTGCTGTAAATCTCGACGCTGCCGACACCAACTGGGTGGAACCGGACATTTCCATTATCTGTGATAAAAGCAAGCTTACCGACCGTGGTTGTTCCGGCGCCCCGGATCTGGTTGTAGAAGTCGTATCCCCCACCAGTCGCCGCCATGATTATTCCATAAAAAATATGTTGTACCCTGAAGCCGGTGTCCGCGAATACTGGATTGTAGATCCTGCCAAAGAGCAGGTTACCGTCTACTATTACGAAGAGGATACTGCCCCGACGCTCTACACTTTTGACAGCGCCATTCCCTGCGGTATCTATCCGGATCTTAGGATCAAGATTTCCGATCTTTTAGATTGATCTCAAAAGAGGCAGGAGCAAAAGCTCCTGCCTCTTTCGTATTTCTGTTAGTTTTTCTTTCCCAGTTTTGTTTTCATCACATACCACAGCGGACCGGTGATGCATACGGAGGAATAGGCTCCGCAGGCAATACCTACCATCAGCGGAAGGGCGAACTCTTTAACCGATGCCACACCCATAACATAGAGCACAGCGACCATGATAAAGGTGGTGAGAGAAGTGTAAATACTCCTGGTCAGGGTCTGGGTAATACTGTTATTTACCACATCTGCCAGTGTATCTTTTTTCTTCATCTCCGCCATGTTCTCGCGGATACGGTCGAAGATGACAATAGTGGCATTGATAGAATAACCAACGATGGTCAGCATACACGCGATAAAGGTATTTCCAACGGAAATTCTGGCTGCGCCATAGAATACCAGGACTACCAGGACATCATGCAGCAATGCGGCAACTGCACTGGTTGCGAATCTTACGTCCTTGAATCGAACCCAGATATAGAGCAGCATGAAGATTGTGGCAATGATTACAGATATCACCGCATCTTTTTTCACTTCCTGGCTGACAGCACCGCTGATATTTTCCGCAGTGATGGCCGTATCACTCAGATCAAAGGCTTCCGTCAGCTTCTCATCCAGTTCAGTACGTTTATCAAGATCCAGCTCCTTGGTCTTAATGACCACCTGGGTAGTACCTGCCACCTTCTGGGTCTGAATATCATTGTCACCGGTGACTTCAGACACCACCGGAACCACGTTCTGCTCGATTTCCTGAATGGACATGTCTTCGTTAAATTCTACTGTTGTGGAAGTACCGCCCTGGAATTCCAGACTGTAAGCCAGCGCACCTTTTCCGCTGCCTGCATTCACTCCCATATAGATCAGTCCGGCAATGATGACCGCACCGGAGACACTGAAGAAAATCGCTTTCTTTCCCACAAAGTTGATGGGAGTTCTCTCTTTTACCGTGCCATACCATTTTGCATCCTGAATTCCCAATGCATACAGGGCATTCATCACCTGTCTGGTTACTACCAGGGCGGTGAACATGGATACCACAATACCAAGTGCCAGAGTCTGGGCAAAGCCCTTCACACTTCCGGAACCTTTGATGCCAAGGACTGCTGCTGCAATCAGGGTGGTTACATTGCCGTCCACGATGGCAGACAGAGCTTTCTGGAAACCAACTTTCATGGCCGACTTCACAGTTTTTCCGCCGGCAATTTCCTCCCGGATACGGGCAAAGATAATGACATTGGCATCCACTGCCATACCGATGGAAAGGATGATACCTGCGATTCCCGGAAGAGTCAGAGTCATCTCAAATCCATTGAGCAATACCAGAATAATTCCCACATAACTTGTCAGAGCAATTCCAGCTGCCAGTCCCATGATGCGGTAAGCAGCGATCATAAAGAGGATGACCATGGCGAATCCAATGGCACCGGCCAATAGACTTGTACGAATCGCCTCAGCTCCAAGCTTTGCTCCCACTACATTAGAACGAAGCTCTTCCAGTTCCAGAGAAAGGGAACCAATACGGATGGTGGAGGCCAGCTGATCTGCCTCTTCATAACTAAAATCTCCGGTGATCTGACATCTGCCGTCGGTGATGGCAGACTGCACGGTCGGTGCACTGATGACCTCACCATCATAGACAATGGCAATCTGTTTTCCAAGATTCTCCTCCGTTGCCTCTGCAAACTTCTGAGCACCCTCATCAGTCAGGGTCAATTCTACAATATACTTCTTTGACGAAGTTACCTGATCGGAAGTGGAACCCGCCTGTGCCTCAGCCACATCCGTTCCTTCCAGAACTACAGTTCCGTCAGAAGTCGTAAACTGCAGGGAACCTGGTTTTCCAAGTTCAGAGAGAATCGTATTGGCATCACTGACACCCGGAATCTCAATGTTGATACGGTCAGAACCTTCCTGATAGACCTCTGCCTCAGTGCTGTAGCTTTCCACACGCTTCTGCAGCTTATAGACTGTATCCGCCATATCTTCTGCGGACGGTGCTTCGTCACCAACCGCCTGATAGGTAATGCTGACACCGCCTGCCAGATCGAGTCCCAGCTTGATATCCTTTGCGGAACCTGTTCCATCTGCGCCCCAGCCCACAGCCGAGGTAAACAGCAGGACTGCTGTGATAGCAACCGTCAGCAGCAACGTAACAACTGCTCTATTTTTCTTCATTTCTTTCCTCGTCTTTCTCCGCCTCTGCGGCCTTGATCATAATTGCACACTCCACACGCTTGCGCTCCAGTTCACAGCTGATATCGTAGGCATCGTTAATGGAGCCGTGGAACTTGTAGGAGTTTGCCGCGCATCCGCCGCTGCAATAGAATTTAGCGAAGCAGTTCCGGCATTTTTCCTTGGAGTATACATTACAGTTTTTAAATTCTTCCCGGATATCGGTTCGTTTCAGGCCCTCATCTACATTACCCATGAGATATTTTTCCTCACCGACGAACTGATGACAGGGATACAGGTCTCCCCACGGAGTCACCGCCAGATATTCGGTTCCCGAACCGCATCCGGACAGACGTTTTGCCACGCAGGGACCACCGGTCAGATCCAGCATAAAGTGGAAGAAGTTAAACTCCTTATCCGTATGATAACGCTTTACCATCTCTGCTGCCAGCTTGTCGTATTCAGCAAAGATTTCCGGAAGATCTTCCTCACGCAGTGCGTACTCTTCTTCCTCACTTCCGACTACCGGCTCCACTGAGATCTGCTTGAATCCCAGATCTGCCAGGTGCAGGACGTCGTTGGAGAAGTCTTTATTGTTCCGGGTAAAGGTTCCGCGGACATAATATTTCTCCTGATTCCGGCTTTCTGCCAGCTTCTCAAATTTCGGAAGTACCAGTTCATAGCTGCCCCGGCCGTTGCGGAACGGTCTCATATAGTCATGTACTTCTTTTCTTCCGTCGATACTGAGCACCACATTGCTCATTTCTTTGTTGACAAATTCCTGTACCTCATCATTCAGAAGCACACCGTTGGTGGTCAGAGTGAAACGGAAGTTCTTGTTGTGAAGCTTCTCCTGCTCACGTCCATAAGCAACCAGATCTTTTACTACCTGCCAGTTCATCAGCGGCTCACCACCGAAGAAATCCACTTCCAGATTTCTTCGGTTGCCGGAATTGGCAATCAGAAAATCCAACGCTTTCTTCCCTACTTCGTAGCTCATAAGGGCACGGCGGCCATGATATTCGCCTTCTTCTGCAAAGCAGTAGCGACAGGCCAGGTTGCAGTCATGGGCAATGTGCAGACACAGTGCTTTGACAACCGGCTTCTTGGCAGCCACAATATCGTGAATGTAATTTTCGTAAATATCTTCTGTATACAGCTTTCCTTCCTTGATCAGTTCGTCAAGGTCCTCTGCTGCCTCCCGGATCTCACTTTCCGGGTACTTGTCCTTCAGGAGATTCACGGTCTCCTCCAGTCCCTTTTCCTTATAATAAGGAACCATATCATAGATCAGATCATCCACTACATGGACGGATCCGCTGTTCACATCCAGAAGGATGTTATAACCATTATTTTTATACTGGTGAACCATTTCTTTATTCGTTCCTCTTTCTGACTTCTTTATTCTTACGTAAAATAAGCAGCGACGGGAGCCGCTGCTTACTCGTAAACTCTAAATTTCCTTATTTGTGGTTCTCGCAGGTCTGATTTCCTACGGTACAGGAAGTCTTACATGCAGACTGGCAGGAAGTCTGGCACTCGCCGCATCCACCTTTTTTCATGGTATTCTGTAAGGTCTGAGTATTTAAAGTTTTGATATGTTTCATCGTCTCGTCCTCCTATTTGATTATACTACACAACTGGTATGAGTATAACACATGGCTGCTGACTGCGTCAAGTCTTTCGCAGCCACTGCAGCATTAGAAATGACAGTTCAGTTACTGCTCAAACAGCAGCCAGACACTTGCTGTCAGGCTGCGTACGAACTTGATTCAGGGGTGAGCAGGCTCCTTTTGCGAAGCAAAACTTTCACTGAGCCTGCGAATCGTTACTGGAACGAGGTACGAGTGAACAGTAACACAATTCACAGGGAATGTGTGTTTGAGTGAAAATGACTCACTGTGAAAGGAACGTCCGCAGTCCCGGTACTTCACAAGAACGAGCGGCCAGCGACGTTCGAGTGTTAGTACCGCTGGATCGAGGACTTAGCGCGAGCGGTTCCGCTCACAGTCTGTCATTTTCACTCCCATGCACACATCCCTCCGGCCATCCCTGAAATGATGCAGATAAAAAATGTCGTGGCAATTCCCATAACTGCCTCCTTCAATTCCCGTCCAACGGCCATGGAAACAGTCAGCATTACAGCGAAATACAGGAATCCCAGCAGGCTTCCCCACAGGAATTTTCTGGCCCGCATCATTTTGCCTGCCAGGAAACCTCCAGCAAAGCAGGAAAGCACATAAATCACGATTACCGCGATCTTCACCTTCCCCTCACTCAGATCCAATCGATACATCAATCCCGCCGTAATCAGCAGAAACAGTCCCGTCATCACATACGCCACCAGCAATGCCTTCATCATTCTCAGCACCTGTCCGATATATGCCATGGGATATTTCATCCTCTCCTCCCCGCCTCCTTTATTACTCCTGCTGCTATTTATATGCGCCTGCCCCCTGTGAATATGCTTTTTTTCTTGCAATCACGGGGAAAATAGCGTATATTAAGTTCTAACCGTATTTAATTGATTATCTGTAAAAAAGGA
>CAVFMZ010000085.1:0-12131 GCA_963623675.1 Firmicutes bacterium CAG:176
CTGCTGCAGGTTTCTCTGCGGCTGTCCGGCTGCCGGGCGCTGCTGTGCTTCCCGCTGTGCCCTCTTGGTGCGAAAGGCCTCTGTTGCGATCTGCAGCTCCTTATAGGCCTTTTCATGAACCGGAAGCTGCGAATTTCTTACTTCCTTGCAGGTCTCATTCGCAAGAGAGCATTCCAGTGCATTGTAATCCGGCTCGATTGTAGGAATACGCTTTCTCTCGCAGTAGTGCTTGTAATCCGCCTGTATATTGCGATAGATGTCATGCTCGTCAGTTTCCATTCGTTGTGTCCATTATACTACACGAAGGAGACAAAAAGGGGACAAAATGGTTAAAATTCCTGTCTCATGGATATTCATAAGCATTTCTCCTTATCTTTATTCCGGCAAGCGATGCTCTCTGCTCTTTGGCAGACGAACTGTCTTTGTACAACCGGAGGTTCGAGTGTTTTGACACTCGAACCAATTTTTATATTTGTCTCCCTTTTGTCTCCAAACTTGTGGTATATTATAGCCAATCAAGCCTACATTGTTGTGAAAAACAAATTTACAAATGAAGGAGGTATCAGCAATGAGTTTAGGAATTACTTATCGAAAAAATCTATATGATGCTATCCTGACCGCGGAGAAGAGAAGCAAGGTGACTCTAACCCCTGCTCTTAGGAGAGAGATCTTCGACCTTTATATAGATAAGGTCATGAGACCTGTCATGACGCCGCAGGAGACAATCGAGTTCATCGAACTTCATCCGAAGCAGGTCAATCACCCGCCTCGTCCTCTCCGCCGTTTTAATGAAGCGGAGCGCAAGGAGCGCAAAAAGAAATCGAATGCTTTAAATAAGCAGCAGCGTGATTTCTGCATCGACCAGGCGGATACGATAAGCTACTACAAGTCATGGAATATGCCGAAGGACAAGGTGCGCCGTTTCAATCGTGAATCTCAGCTGCTCTTTATGGTTCCGGAGCGGGGTGCCACAAAGGAGCAGCTTGAAAAAGCCAAGCTGTACAATATGGATGTTGCCTTTTTATTCAACCTGAACGAAGACTGGAAGAAATATACAGCGGAAGAGAAAAAGGAGTTTGCACGGCGCCGTTCCCAGATTATCATGCAGCGCCTCAAGGATGACGCCGAGATCGTAAAGAATGCCCCGAAGCTGTTGGATGAAAATCTGCCTGCCGAGGAGCTTGCAAAGAATTACCGGAAGGTGATGAACGCCTGCAACTTCTACGGCGAGGTTGAAGCTTTTCACTCCACAGCCAAAAAGCAGGAGGGCGAATTAGCTAACTTCTATGACTATACCGAGGATGAAAAAAAGCTGCTGAGTGACACTTACGTTCCTTTGATCGCGCAATCCACAATTTATCAGAATAAAGCTCTGATGATGGCGAACCCTGCCTATGAATACCTGGATATTGACGGTTTAATCGACTATAAAACCGACTTTAATGATCACGGTTTTCCCACCACTATCTCTTATTTTAGAGATGGTGCGGATGAAGAACTGCCGGGCAATCTAAAGAAATTCTATAATAAAATGGAGGCAAAGGGCAAAGTCCATCATATCGACAAGATGAGGGAATGGGAAGAGGAAGCCCAGGAACAATTTTTTGCCGATCACTCCGTGAGTGCGGATGAGAATGAGGTCGAAGCAGAAGTGCAGGCAGGCATTCCGGCAGAGAATGCTGATCAAAATGTGAACAAGGACGCTGCGAATGTGCAGGCTGATGCTCCGGCAAAGAATGTCAAGAAGAAGAAAAAGATTTTTACGCCTGAAGAATCTTTTGCAATGGCGAGGTTTTTTAAAGAACTCAACAAAGCCAACCTGCCTGATAAGCTCCATGATCCTATAAGTGATTTCATGGCTGATTATGATTTCTTCGTCCCAAGTATCAATTATGAGATCCAAGATAAGTTTTATGACCTTAGAAACACCTACGGGCTGTCTGATGCCAAGTGGTATAGCGAAAGAGTACCAAAAGATGGTTTTGAGTTCACGAATACACCGGACATGAACCTTCTTTACGATGGAATCCCGGTAGCTATCGAGAAGAATGACCGTGTATTCATCCTTACGCCTGATCATACCAACGGACACCATGCTTCTGAAAACAGTCCGGAGTCTCTCTACAACTACAGTCTGAAAGCTCAGTTCCGTACCTATACCAAGAACTTAAAGGATGCAGATCCTCTGCTGCTTAAAAGTTCTCCGGAGTACAAGGAAATGCAGAAGGCGCTTGCAGAGGTTAGCAAGCTGAAAGAACTGCAGTCGGGTCAGTCGACCGAAAAGACATACCTTAAGTTCCAGAAGCTGCTTAACTCCACCGAGATCTATCTGCGTCACAAGGAGGATGGGGTCATGGATGATGACGACAGAAGCTCCATCGAACTGCGCCGTGTCAAGGCTGCAAGAGAGGTTAAGAAGTTCGCCCTGGCAAAGCTCAAGGAGCTGGAGCTTACCAGTCAGGCGAGAGCGACTCTCCGGAAATACAACGGCATGGACCCGGAAGCAATCAAGGCTGCCTGTGCAGCGGAGGATGAGCATGCCAAGGTTCTGAAGCAGCAAGCTGAGGCAAATAAGGCTGCCCGCCTTGCACAGGTGGAGCAGGAAAGCGCACCTCTTGACTGGTTTGCAAAGCAGATGAATACCCCTAGCAGACAGGCTTCCCTCCCGAAGACGTTCCAGGAGGCATTTAACGCCCAGATCACACAGTTAAAGGCTGAGCTTGTACCGGATGCGGATGATGACAGCGCCCATTTTTACCAGAACTTTTCCACGTATCAGAGCAAGCTTCCTACGCAGCTTGCTCATGCGCTGGGCGGCATGATCTCTGCTGAGCTGATCGAGCAGGAGCGCAAGAATCTTGACATCGGCAGACCGGGTCCTCTGGAGACATTTTTCTCCCGAAGTGATGGCAATTCCGACAAAGATTCACCTCTGTACCAGGCGTTGCAGTTTCTGGGCAAGGATGCGCTGAAAAAGATCATGCCGGATAAGGACTTTGACCATATGGAGACTGTCACCCTGAGCGAACGTGAGGTGAAGAAGCTTCTGGCGAACTTCCATGCATCAGAATTTGGAACTCCTGATGCGGCGAAGGAATTTACTAAGGAACATATTTATGCTATCCCGGTGGAGGCATTTGATAAGGATTATACCGCACTGGCTCCGGCAGGTCTGGATCAGACAATAAAAGACAGCCTTTCCGGCTTCAATCTGAATAAACCGGATAAATCGGACGACATCCGCCTTCTGACAGGTGCTTTGATTGCTTCCGAAATGATTGACAAGGAACGGAAGCTACTCTCGGGTGACAACGGTCCTGTTGAGACTGCACTTATCACAGACGGCAAGGAGGGGCTTAAAAAGCTCGGAGACAAAGCACTGGAGCTTTGCTGTTTTATGGAGAATCTCAATGACGTGATACCGGCTTTCTGCATGATGGATCCGTCGAAGCTGGCTGATCAGCTTACCGCTGATTTCCGCAAGGAGCATGGACTTTCGACTTCTCTTGAGGGAAGCCTGAGGGAGCAGTATTGCACCTCCATCAAGCCTCTGCGCGGCAAAGAGCTTGACGATTACGAGCAGGTTCTTGTCGGCTATGCCAATATGCAGGTCATTGAGCCGCTTCAGAAGTACGGCTCTGACCCTGAAGTCATTTCCGCCGAGGACAGCAGGAGCATCCTTAGCAGCTGCGCACTCTGCAGCATGGTAATTATGGAAAGAGCAAAGGGCAACGGACAGCCGGGTATGATGGAGAGTCTTCTTTTGAAGGATCCGGAGCAGTTTGAGACAATCCGTCAGAATATCGAAGCCTCCGCGGATTTCAATAAGCTGATCTCCCCTGCGCTGACTCCGAACGGAATCCCTGTTTCCAGCCTGAGCTACATGACCAAACTGTTAAAGGATACCGGACTTGTGGTCAATATTATTGATAGCACCAAGGAAGTGCTCAAGCAGAAGCAGCCTGCTCCGGAAGAGGAAATAGCTAAAAAGCAGGAAAAGACGAAGATAAAGACAAAAGAGATACAGCCAAAGGCGCCGGTAAAGGCATAAAAGAAAACGCTTCCCATGACAAAGGCGCCAGTAAAGGCACAGCCACTTGAAGGACAAACTTTTTTCAACTAAAAGCTAAGGAAATGCTGATTTAATCAGCATTTCCTTAGAAAAATTGTCGCATAAGAACCGTTTTATTTCGTCAACTCCGCAACTACCTGGTTAATGACTTTACCGTCAGCCTTGCCTTTCAGCTCTGCCATAACGGTCTTCATGATCATACCTTTATTCTTGGTAGCCAGCACTTCGGAGAATTTGCTGGTAAGGATTTCTTTTACTTCCTCTGCGCTTAAGAGCTTCGGAGCGAACTCGCCCATAACCTCGTAACGTGCTTTGTACTCGGCCAGAAGTTCCTCTCTGGAAGCCGGGCAGGTGTCGATCTGCTCTTTGACGCTCTTCATTTCTTTTAAGATTATCTGGTTTACCATATCTTCCGGGATGTCGTCACGGCAGCCTGCATCGATGCCTGCTTTTTTCACTGCGGATACCAGTGCAGAGATAGAATCTTTTCTCGCTTTATCCTTTGCCTTCATTGCTGCGATCATTGCATCCTGTAAATCTTTTAATTTCATGACTTCTTTTCCTCCTCGAGCCTTTTGGCATACTCTTCGTAGCAGAAACGGATAATATCCTTTCTGGTTACGATGCCGATAAATATTTTTTTATCGTCAATAACCGGAACAAAGTTCTGGTTCATGGCCATCTGTACCAAATCCTCCATGGTCGCGTCGATGGAAACCGGCTTGAACGGAATACGCCGCTCCACGCTGGTCACCGGAATGTTCTCCGCTTCCTTCAGATTCATGTTGTAACGCTTTTTCAGCGTCCATAAAATATCCCCTTCTGTGACTGTCCCCACATAACGGCCTTCTTTATCGATCATGGGAATGGCGGTGTAACCGCTGCGTTCCAGTTTCTCGATGGCCTGACGAAGTGTCCACTCCTGCTGGAGATGGGCCACCTCACTTTTCGGGGTCAGAAAAAATAATACGTTCATCCTTCTCTTTTCATCCTGTCGTAGTTATTTTACATGAGTGGTGCAAATACCCGCAGCACGGAGGTCAGCAGATCGCCGATCACACCCTGTCTGCAGTCTCCCGGCGTCACTTCATGACACTTGGGGAAGCACTCCTCCATATCCTTTTTCACATCCATAACTGCTTTACACCCATACAGCAGCGTTCCGCACTCAAAGTGCAGGTAAAGACTCCGGAAATCCATATTGATGGTTCCCACCGTGGCAATCTGGTCGTCGCACACGTAGGATTTTGCATGGACAAATCCCGGCGTATATTCATAGATCTTGACGCCTGCCCGAAGAAGCGGCGGGTAATAGGATTTCGCCATGAAAAATACCATAGGCTTATCGGGAATGCCCGGCATAAGAATCCGTACATCCACGCCACGCTTGGCTGCCGTGCAGAGCGCGTTCTCCATCTCATCACTGATTAGCAGATAGGGTGTCGCAATGTAGACATAATCCTTCGCCTGATTCAGAATGTTGATATAGACATTCTCCCCCAGCTCCTCAAAATCAAGCGGTGTATCGGAGTAAGGCAGCACGTAGCCGTCGCTCTCAAATGGTTCCGGATGCCAGCGATGGGGATCGTAGGCTTTAAAATCCTTCTCCGGCTCCCGGAATGCGTTCCACATTTCCAGAAACATCATGCTGAAATTAAAGACGGCCTCACCGTGAATCCTGACTCCCGTATCCTTCCAGTGTCCGAACCTCATCTTCCGGTTGATATACTCATCTGCCAGATTAATGCCGCCATTATAGGCTGTATGTCCGTCAATCACCAGAATCTTCCGGTGGTCACGGTTATTCATAGCCAGGGACCAGAAGGGCACGAAACGGTTAAATGCCATGCATTTGATGCCTTTTTCTTCCATGATCCTTGTATAATGCATGGGGAGTAATGACACACATCCCACGTCATCATAAATGAGCCGGACATCCACGCCTTCTTTTACCTTACGCTCCAGAATCTCCAGGATCATATCCCACATGACCCCTTCTGCAATGATGAAATATTCCAGATAAATATAATGCTTTGCCGCCTGCAGGTCTTTCAGCATGGCGTCAAACATTTTTTCCCCTACCGGGAAATATTCCACCGTTGTGTTTTTCCATACCGGATAAGCGCCATAATTTCCAATATACCGAATATTTCCGGCAATCCGGTCGTCCCGTTCCTCGATTTCCTTCAGAATTTCTTCGTTCTGCTTCATGGCACCCGCCATGCTGTCCTTGACGGCTGCCAGCTTTTCCGCCAGCTTTTTCGCCGGCTTTTTGTTGCCCATCATCACGTAAAGGACACCACCCAATAATGGAATCAGCATAATCAAAATAATCCACGCAATCTTATAGGCAGAGTTTTCATCCTTCCGAATGAGATATAACAGAATAATCACACTTAAAATGCGGAAAAATCCATTGATAAAAATGGAATAACTTGCCAGCCGCTGTAAGAACAGCAGATACCAGGCCAGCTGTACCAGCAATGCCAGTCCTACCACAACCACACGGCTTGTAAATACCTTCAGGATCTTCCTCATCTGCGCTTTCATTCACTCACCTCATGTTCTATACCGAATTCAGTATATCCCTTTTTCTCCCACTTTTCCATTAACACTTTATAAATTTTGATCAAGATGTACCGTCATCTGCGGGAACGGGATATCAATCTGTTCAGCATTCAGACGGTCATGGACGGCCTCCAGCACGCTCCATTTCACATCCCAGTAATCTTCGCATTTTACCCAGGGACGGATCAGTACATTGACACCGCTGTCTCCCAGATTGTCTACCGCTACAATCGGAGCCGGATCTTTTAAAATCCTCTCATCCTGATTCAGAATGTCCATAATGACTTCTCTTGCCTTCTTCAGATCGGAACCATATCCCACATCCACGCTCATATCCACACGACGAATCTCATTGGCGGAATAATTCGTAATATTACTGTTGGAAAGGCTGCCGTTTGGCAGTACCACATTTCGGTTGTCCACCGTATGTAAGGTTGTGTAGAACAGGGAGATCACTGCCACCGTTCCCTCACAGCCGCAGGCGCTCACGTAATCACCTACTACAAACGGCTTCAGAACCAGAATCAGAATACCGCCTGCGAAGTTGGAAAGGCTTCCCTGCAGGGATAAGCCGATGGCTACACCTGCGGAACCAAGGATGGTGATAAAGGAAGTCGTCTGCACTCCGAAATGTCCCAGGAGCGCCAGAATCAACACCGCATACGCTGCAAATTTTACAAACGCATCCAGGAACTGTACCACACCGGTGTCGATGCTGGAACGCTCCAGCGCGCTTCTCAGCAGTTTTCTTGCCACATTGATGACTTTAATGCCGACAATCAGGAGAATCACTGCCCACACAAGGGACAGGCCCGCATCCAGGAATTTCGGCCATACATTATCAATCCAGTTTGTCATTTCCATACTCTATACCTCTTTCGTTAATCATTTGTAAACCGGTCGATAAAATCCTGCTCGGATATGATCTCCACGCCCAGTTCTTTTGCTTTTTTATTTTTGGAAGAATTGGACATCACATCATTATTGATGAGATAATCCGTCTTCGACGTCACACTGCCGGTCACTTTACCGCCCTTCGTCTCAATGAGATTCTTAAGGGCTGCCCGGTTGTCGAACTGCTCCAGGCTTCCTGTGATGACAAATACCTTTCCGGATAAATTCTGCTGGCTCTCATCCACCGTCTCTTTATAAAGATCCAGTTCTCCCAGCAGATCGTCAAGCCACCGGTTATGCTCTTCGTTCTTAAAATAATCTTCCACGCTGGCGCCGATGACACCGCCAATGCCCGGAATCTCACTTAATTCTTCTGCCGTGGCTTTCCGGAGCTTTGCCTCGTCGTCCTCATATTCTTTGCAGAGCATCTTCGCATTGGCCAGACCGATATTGGGAATTCCAAGGCTGTAGATGACTCTGGAAAGGGTCGTGTGTCTAGCTTTCTGCACGCTGTCCATAAGGTTTTCATAGGATTTTGCACCCATGCCCTCCATACCGACAATCTCTTCTTTATAGCGGTCCAGACGGAACAGATCTGCATATTCTTTGATAAATCCTTTGTCGATGAACTTCTCAAGCGTCATTTCCGACAGGCCGTCAATGTTCATGGCATCCCGGCTGACAAACAGGGTAAATGCCTTGATTTTCTTCGCCGGACATTCCGGATTGGTGCAGTAAAGGGACTCCACATCATTGGCCTTCCGGATCTCCGTGACGCCGCCGCACACCGGACAGACGGTCGGAATCTCTACCGTTCCGCTTCCCGTCAGGTTCTCCGCAATCTGCGGGATGATCATGTTGGCTTTATAGACGGTGATCACATCTCCGATGCCCAGTTTCAGTCCTTTTAAAATGCTCACATTATGGACAGACGCACGGCTGACGGTGGTTCCTTCCAGTTCTACCGGTTCAAAGATAGCTACCGGATTGATAAGACCTGTCCGGGACGGACTCCACTCAATCTCCTGCAGATGAGTCTCCCGCAGTTCATCCTGCCATTTGAACGCATAGGAATCTCTCGGGAATTTTGCCGTTCTTCCCAGCGACTGGCCATAGGCAATATCATTATAGGTTGCCACCAGTCCGTCTGACGGGAAATCATTGTGTACAATGGCTTCGGAAAACCACTGCACGGTCTCCGGCACCTGTGCACCGGTTACTTTCTTATATTCCACCACATCAAAGCCCTGGCTCTTCAGCCACAGGAACTGCTTCTCTCTGGAATTTTCAAAGTCCATACCCTCGGCCTGCACCAGTGCAAAAGCATAGAAATACACATTTCTCTTTGCCGTGATCTCATTATTTAACTGACGGACGGAACCGCTGCATAAGTTTCTCGGATTTTTATATTTGGCTGCCTCATCCTCGATCTCCTCATTGATCCGTTCAAAATCAGAGTACCGGATGACGGCCTCGCCCCTTAAGATCACCTGTCCCTGACAGGGAATGGTAAGCGGCACATTTTTAAAGACTCTGGCATTGTTGGTGATGACTTCACCCACCTCGCCGTTTCCACGGGTAACCGCCTTGGCAAGCTGGCCATTCTCGTAGGTCAACACTACCGTCAGACCGTCAAGCTTCCAGGATAAAAGTATCTCGTGGTTTCCTGCAAAGGCTGCCAGTTCTCCCACATCCTTTGTCTTATCAAGGGACAGCATGGGGGACGCATGGCACTCCTTGGGAAGCTCATCTACTGCCTCATATCCCACGGTTGTGGTAGGACTTCCGGACAATACAGTGCCGGTCTCCTTCTCCAGCGCTGTCAGCTCATCATAGAGCTTATCATACTCCAGATTGCTCATGATCTCCCGGTCTTCCGCATAGTAGGCCTTCGACGCATTCCGGAGCAGTTCTCCCAGCTCCTTCATGCGTGCAATCTGCTGCTCTTTATTCTCCATCCTGCATGTCCTCCTCATCAAGTTCCCGGAGATAACCCGGCTCATTGGTGGAATCTTCCAGAAGATACAGTAATTCCTGAATCTCCGCCTCCGTCACATTCCGGTATCCGCCGGTGGTCAGATGTCCCAGATGGATATTCATAATCCGGACACGTTTGATACTGGTTACATGGAATCCCAGTTCCTTGCACATACGGCGGATCTGCCGGTTCAGCCCCTGGGTCAGAATAATCTTGAATTTCTTCTTGCCAAGACGCTCCACCTGACAGGGTCTGGTGGTCACATCCAGTTCTTTTAAATGCACACCTGCTGCCATATCCTTCAAGAAACGGTCATTGAATTCTTTATCTACCGTTACCTCATATTCCTTTTCATGACCGTTGGCTGCACGCATCATTTTATTAATAATGTCGCCATGATTGGTCATGAGCAGCAGACCTTCGGAATCTTTATCCAGACGTCCGACATAAGTAATCCGCTTGGGATAATGAAGGAAATCAATAATATTCACATCTCCACCCTGGCTCTTTTCGGAGCAGACCACGCCCCGCGGCTTGTTGACGGCCAGAAGAATCAGCTTGTCTTTCTTATCCTTCTGCACCGGTTTGCCATTCAGGCACACCTTCTGTCCTTCCTCAATCTGCATGCCCACGGTGGCTTTCATGCCATCGACGGTCACTTTTCCTGCTTCGATAAGCCGGTCTGCCTCTCTTCGGGAGCAGACGCCTGCTTCACTCATATATTTATTTAAACGTATCATGGTATGTACTTCCTTTCCGGTCGTGTCTTATGGGGCGAACAAATCGCCCCATGCCATTCTATCATACCAAATTTCCGGCTAAAAGACCAGAGATTATCGCAGATACGCTTTCAGTTTCTCAATATTTTTTTCTTCAAAATCCATCAGTTCCTGCGCGATTTCATAATACTCTTTCTGCACGCTCTGATTGCTTTTCACCGCCTTCATCAGATCCACAATTCCTCTGGTATTTCCCTGAATCATCAGATCTGCCAGATGGCTGGTGCTGGCATTGAGAAGAGTATTCATCTGGATACCACCCCAGAGCATGGTCTTTCCCACCAGATTTTCCTCCGGAAGCGGCTCCTCCGCTTTCATATATTCCTTCTGGATCTTTTCCTCAAGCTGCATGAATTTACACGCCTGACGGTTCAGATCCAACGCCAGATCGTCATCCTCCACTTTGCTGATCATCACGTTAATGGCTTCCCGCCCCATCCGGCTGTTGCGGTAATTTTCCTTCATCACGGCCCTGTCTGCATCTGAAAACATAAAAAAAGCTCCTTTCCCTTGTATTGTTACTAGGGTATGGAGCTTTTCCATATTTATTCGTTTTTCAAAAATCTATTACTCCAGGAACTCGGTCTTTACATAGCCGGTCTCACCTTTGTACTCGACCTTACTCCAGCCGTTGTCATAGGACTCAATCTGCGTAATCGCATCTCCCTGATATGCAAGGGCAATTCTGTCAGAATCAGTGGACGCTTCAGAACGGATATTGACGCTCTCGGTAACGCGTGTCTCTCTGTTCTGGGTCTCTGCTGCCGGCGTTTCTTCCTCTGCAATCTCTTCGGTCTGCTCCTCAGCAGCCGGTTCTTCAGTCTCTGCTTCCTGTGCATCCTCCTGCTCAGTGGTCTCTTCTTCTGCAGAAGCTTCCTGCTCAGCAGCCTCGGTATTCTCATTTGCCTTACCGGTTGCATTCTGAACGAACTCTGCCAGTGTTGCATCACTTTCCAGTGCTTCCTGATAACGGGTATTTACATCATCATAAAGTGCTTTTACTTCCGGATCCTGTTCCAGTTCCTGCACGTAAGCCTGCAGCTCCTGATCTTCTTCCACATTGTTGTAGCGGATATAGCGGTTGCCGGATTCATCCTTTGCAGATACATACAGACAGCTGATATACGGTGCCAGTGTCTCCACACCGGTAATCTTCATTTCACAGCATACAAATACAATATAGGAATCATCTTCCGGTCCCTTCTTGGTATAGCACTGAAGATTGCTGTAGGACTCATAAGCCTTGGAGAGCTTCTGTACCTCTTCCTTGTCACTGTCCGACAATTCGTCCACAATCTCAGACAGTGCGTCAGTATCTCCATTCACGATACAGTCCAGATATTTGCTGACCAGACGTTCCACCGATGAATGTGTGTTCTCTTCCAGTTCATTCGGTTCTTCTGCCTCTGCAGTCTCTTCAGGCTGATCGGTCTGCTCAGTCTGTTCCTGCTGTGCGCCTTCTGTATTTTCTTTTGCCGTATTCTGACCGCAGCTACGCGCCAGTGTTACAATTGCTACCAGCAAAATTACAAGTACAATGATATAGTTTTTATATTTCTGTAATAATTCTTTCCAGTTTTTCTGTTCCATTCTTTTTCCTCCAATAAACTAGCATAGCTTTGACATAACACATATTTCCCTCGTCTCCAACAGCCGAAGCTATTTTTGGATATAAAAAATGCACCTGACAAGATTCGAACTTGCGACACCGGGCGTCGGAGGCCCGTGCTCTATCCAGCTGAGCTACAGGTGCTTGGCTTATTACCTCAACTATAATACACCATGTTGAGGAAATAAGCAAATGTTTTTTGTAATAAATTTGTAATATCTATTCAGAACC
>CAVFMZ010000086.1:0-11992 GCA_963623675.1 Firmicutes bacterium CAG:176
GCGCCATTTCAGACCGGGAAGTGGGCATTGATCTGCAGAAAATGGATCGTGAACCTGGAAAGAACCTTATCCGCAAAGCATTGACGCTGCAGGAACAAAAGGCTTATGAGCAGATAGAGCCGGAAAAGCAGAAGAAGCGGTTTTATGAATACTGGTCTGCAAAAGAAAGTTTTCTGAAGGCGCTGGGAACCGGATTCTATACGTCCCTTGCCCGGTTTCAGGTGAATTTTGAAGAGGGTAATCCGGTGATCGAGCAGCAGATTCATGCAAAGAAGTATGTGTGTCAGCTGCTTGATTTCAGGGAATCTGAGTATGTGGCTACAGTTTGTGTGGAGAATAGCAGAATCAAAGGGGAAGATCTGAAGATCGTTTATTTGTAACTGTTCAGAGCCAAGCAAAATTTCATAAATCAGACGTGAAATGCGAAGCATTTTGGAGGTTGGTTCTGAATAGTTACGTTTATTTTTAATGGGGAGGGATTCATCATGTCAGAACAATTAGAAACCTTAAGAACGTGGATCAATGAAAGTGACAACATTGTATTTTTCGGCGGAGCAGGAGTTTCCACCGAGAGCGGTATTCCGGATTTCCGGAGTGTGGATGGACTTTACCATCAGCAGTATGACTATCCCCCCGAGACGATCTTGAGCCATACGTTTTTCAAGAGAAATACAGAGGAATTTTACCGGTTCTACCGGGCGAAGATGCTGGCCCTTGATGCAAAACCCAATGCAGCTCATAAAAAGCTGGCAGAATGGGAGCAGCAGGGCAAGTTAAAGGCTGTAGTCACACAGAATATTGACGGCCTTCATCAGGCAGCCGGAAGCAGGGTGGTCTATGAGCTGCACGGAAGCGTACATCGGAATTACTGTCAGAAATGCGGAGCATTCTATGATGCCGGATATATGTTGGAATCAGAAGGAATCCCTGAATGTGAAAAATGCGGCGGACTGATCAAGCCGGATGTGGTTCTTTATGAGGAAGGTCTGGATCAGGCCACCATGCAGGGAGCCATCCGTGCCATCAGCCATGCGGATATGTTGATCATCGGAGGGACGTCCCTTACGGTTTATCCGGCGGCCGGACTTATTGATTATTATAATGGGGACAAACTGGTATTGATCAATAAATCCGTAACTCCTATGGACAGCAGGGCAGATTTGCTGGTACAGGGATCCATCGGAGAGATTTTCAGTCAGTTATAGGAGGAAGGTATGGATTATCAGGTAGGCGATATTGTAAAACTGAAAAAACCACATCCCTGCGGAAGCCAGGAATGGGAAATCTTACGCGTTGGAGCAGATTTTCGTCTGAAATGTCTGGGCTGTGAACATCAGGTGATGGTATCCAGAAAACTGGTAGAGAAAAATACCAGAGGATTGCGGAAAAAAGACGCAGAAACCGGGAAATAATGCTTGAAATCACTGAAAATTTGTGGTATAGTGAATTCTCGTGATATATTATTGCTCTGTAAATCAGAGACATCCTTGCGCATGAAATCATGCGCCAGAGACCAAAAGGAGGAAGAAAAGCATGAACAAATATGAATTAGCACTTGTTGTGAATGCAAAGATCGAAGATGACGAGAGAGCAGCAACCGTAGAGAAAGCAAAAGAGCTTATCGCTCGCTTTGGCGGTACTGTGACAGAAGTAGAGGATGCAGGAAAGAAGAGACTTGCATACGAGATCCAGAAGATGAGAGAAGGATTCTACTACTTCATTCAGTTCGATGCTCCGGCTACCTGCCCGGCAGAGATCGAGAAACGTGTCCGCATCCTGGACAATGTCATCCGCTATCTGTGTGTTCGTAAAGACGCATAAGAACAGCATATAAGAGGTGATTGTTAATGAATAAAGTGATTTTAATGGGACGCCTGACGAGAGATCCGGATGTCCGTTATTCCAATGGTGAGAACGTAACTGCAGTTGCAAGATTTACCCTTGCGGTAGACCGCAGGTTTGCCAGAAGAGACGGTGATCAGCAGACCGCTGATTTTATCGGATGTGTAGCATTTGGAAGAAATGCAGAGTTTATTGAGAAATATTTTCGCCAGGGGATGCGTGTAACAATCTGTGGACGCATTCAGACCGGATCCTATACGAACAGAGACGGTAACAAAGTATATACCACGGATGTGGTTGTAGAGGAGCAGGAGTTTGCAGAGAGCAGAGCCGCTTCTGAAGCAAACCGCAGCATGGGTGGATATCAGTCCTCTGCTCCGTCAGCACCGGATCCCATGGGAGCAGCCGGAGATGGTTTTATGAACATTCCGGATGGTATCGATGAGGAATTGCCATTTAATTAACAATCGGATTTTCAATAGGAATTGTGAGAAGGAGGAACCATCATGGCTTACACCAAAAATGAAAAAGGCGACGCTCCGAAGATGAGAAGAGGCGGACGCAGAAGAAAGAAAGTTTGCGTTTTCTGTGGTAAAGAGAATAACGAGATCGATTACAAAGATGTTGCTAAATTAAAGAGATACGTATCTGAGAGAGGTAAGATTCTTCCGAGAAGAATTACCGGCAACTGCGCGAAACATCAGAGAGCGCTGACGGTTGCAATCAAGAGAGCAAGACATATCTCCCTGATGCCGTACATCGCTGAATAAGAACAACTTTTCGGGCGCCGCTTTATGCGGCGCCTGTTTTTCGTAAAGACTGTTGGCCTGCGATTTGTCAAGTTTTCTTTGATACATAGATCAGGCCTCCTTTTAAATAACCTGGCATTATCAGATTTATACTGGCGAAAACAGCGTCTGGGTTGTCTTCGACCATGTTCCAGCCTTCATCTCTTACGAATGTGTCATCCCAGAACAGGAGGCATTTGTTTAATGATATATCCATTGATTTGATAACAAAATTTGTGTATAATTTTATTATCAAACAAGGAGGTGTTTTTATGCCAGTAATCAAATCAAGTGCTGATTTAAGAAACAATTACAATGAAATTTCTACATTTTGTCATGATTATCCTGAACCAGTCTTCATTACGAAGAATGGAAAAGGCGATCTTGCTGTTATGAGCATTGAAGCCTACGAAGAACTGACCAGCCGCTTTGAACTTTACAGCCAGATTAAGGAAGGAATGGACGATATTGCCACAGGCAATACAAGACCATTTTCCGAAGCTATGGCTGATATCAGGAGGCGTCGCAGCCGATGAGCTATCAGATTCATATCACTTCTACTGCAGAACACGATATTATGCGGGCTGCGGATTACATCGAATTCACCCTTAAAAATCCCACTGCCGCAGATAATCTGTTAGATGTTGCGACTGAACAGATAGGCTCTTTAGCTGACCTGCCACAGAAGTTCCGTCTGATAGATGATCCGGTACTGGCAAGCTGGGGTATTCGTTTTGCAATAATCAATAATTACCTTGCCTTTTATACGATTGATGAAGAAAAACAGACTGCAATCATCGTCCGTTTTCTCTATCAGAAAAGTAACTGGACTTCTATTCTTCGACAGGGTTTTCCCCTTATTTAAGGAATCTGTTTTATGCAGGCTCCTATGCCTATAAAACTGGAAAAGACAGAACTAACCCCAGATGAGCCATATCGGGAAAAGTTATATAAAGAGTACCATCTGACAGTGTAGGAACGTGTCGTCTGCGATATACAATCCCCCGGATTTTTGTCCGGGGGATTTGTCGTCTCTGCCCAAGTATCCGCCCTTTCACCTTGTTTGATGAAAAATCAAAAAATCTTTAGAAAAATATGACCCTTTTTTGCGGAACAATCTGTCTTAATTTATAAAGACATGATATAATTGTCTACGAAGATAAATCTGCATTTGGATAAGAAACGAAGGAGGAAGAGGATATGAAGAAAGCAAAACGATGGCTTGCACTCATATTGGCAGTGACGCTGGTGAGCTCGAATGCACTCTACCAGATCGGCACCACCCTGAGCGCAGACGAGACGCAGGAAACGGCTGCTGACGAATCGGAAGAAACAGAAGAAACGGAAGAAGCGGAAGAAGAACTTCTTGATGTCGAAAATACAGAGGCAGCGGAAGTGTCTGAAGTAACGGCAGACGATCCGGAACAAACCGTGGCAGAAGAAGCGGGGGGGGGAGGAAAACAATACAGATAGCAGTTCCTCAACTGATACCGAAACCACTGACAGCGGTGATGTGACAGCTGAAACCGCAAAAGAGACAGCTGATACCGATTCCGCAGCTGCAGAGACCGTAACGGAAGTTACCGGTACCGACACTGCAGAAAATAAAACGGAGTCCGAGGAAGCTGCCAAGACGACGGACGAGACAGCAGCTTCTGCAGATGCGGATGCGGATGTGGAAAAACAGGACGCAGCTGAACAGGATGCCGCTGTGCCTGCAGAAGAGACCGAGGAAGAGGAAACCCCGGAAGAGACTATCTACAATGTAAAGATCAAAGTAGACAATACAGAAGCCGGAACCATTTATGCAGAGAATGCGGACGGCGACAAAGAAAAAATTGCTCTGGAAGACAATCAGTACACCACCACCGTAAAAGAAGGCGAAGCTTTCTCCTTCGACGTGGCAGTGGAAGACGGTTATCTCCTGACCGAGGTACAGGATCAGGACGGCAATACCGTGGCATCAGCAAATGTCGATACGGAAAATCATACCTATACCTACGAAATCAAAGACATCCAGGCAGACCAGACTCTGGAGATCGCCTACGCAGAAGTCGAGGATGAGATCACTTACCCGGCTTTCAGCTATAAAGGAAGCAAAGACGATGTTACCGTAAATATCTCTGCTCCGGAGGGAGTCTTCCCGGAGGGCACCGAGGTCGAATTAAAAGCCCTCGCAGAAGAAGACAGGGCAGCCATCGCAGAAGCAGGCGGATGCGAACCGGAAGAGGTAGTCGGTCTTGATATCACCTTCACCTACGAAGGAACTGTCATTGAACCCACCGGAAGTGTACAGGTGACCTTCCAGGCAGACCAGCTGGCAGATGAGAAATACGACGAAGTAAAAGTGTTCCATGTAGAAAAATCCGGAGATGTCAACGAAGTGGAAGGAACCACGGATGGTGACAGCGTGGGTTTTACTGCAGATAGCTTTTCTCCGTATGGCGTAACATCAAATGCGAGTGAAGCAGATATCAGTTTGACAGCAGAGCCTTATGATTGTGAACTGACAGTTGGTGGTTCGACAACGCTGACGATTGATAAAACTGATCAAAACAAAAATGGAAAATGGAAGAGTTCTGATACGAGCACAGTTAGTATTTCAGATACAAATAAGCAGTCTGCAAAGATCACAGGAGCGAAATCAGGACAGGCGACAATTACTTATTATTATTATAATAAGAAGGGACAAGAAAAAACTGTTAAGACTTTTAACGTTAAGGTAAATGCTGCACAATCAGTTATTACGTTTGATTTGAATGGTGGTACTGGTACGACACCTGCTTCTATTACGGGTGAAGAGGGTGATGTTATTACCTTGCCTGCTTCAACAGGAATTTCAAGAGAAAATTATGAATTTATCGGCTGGTCCACTAATTCTGATGCAAATAAAGTATATGAAAATATAGGTCAGTACCCGATTTATGAAGCAGGATCGACATATGAGTTAACAAAGTCCCTGACAATGTATGCTGTATGGGCTCAAAATAACGGTACAGAAAATGCAAAATTAACAATTGCGATTAGAAGTGATGGGACTGTTCCAGGAGAACCCTCTCTTCAAAATGCAGCGTATACGTATTTGTTACAGAGTAATCTAGTTAATATTTTGCAGTATGTTAAACCGGCAAAAACAACAGCAGGAGTTGAAAACGTAAAAGCATTATTGCAAGAAGACTTCTATACTCTTGTTAATAATAAAAATAGTGCCAAAAGCTACTGGGATAACGATACACAGTACGTAGAGTGGTATGTTATAAAATATCAGGCAAATGATAGCACATATCATATCGATGGCGTTATACGGAATAGGAGTAAAGTCCATTTGAATTACAATGGAAATGGCTACACTGAAGGGCTGGTTCCGGATAGCCAAGAATATTCTTCTGGTCAGCAAGTGGAAGTAAGTTCTGCCGGAAATTATTATAATACAGGTGACTGGCGGGAACTGAAGAGGGCAGGCTATGTTTTTGATAGCTGGAATACAGAGTCAGATGGCACAGGTACGAAATATTCTCCTGGTGATGAGATTACGATAACAGAAGATGTTACATTGTATGCACAGTGGGCAACAAAGAGTTATACGGTAAAATATGATAGTCAAGGTGGAAGTACCATAGAAAATAAAATTGTTAAATATGCGGACACTATTGACTTGAGCCCAGTGCCGACAAGGGACGGTTATACTTTTGCTGGATGGAAATTCAATGATCAGATTCTTACAAGTGCGGTTACGTATGCTAGTTTAGCTGGCAGTGAAGATGTCAGGGAAATCACACTAGTAGCCGTCTGGACGGAGAAAACTTGTACAGCCGGATATAATCTGGTCATTCCGAGAGCTACATGGAAAGATGGGACCCCATCATACCTGATAGAAAATGGAATAACTACTGGTGGAGCAACGAAATATATCTATAAATGCAAATTTGAAAAAGGAGATACTTTTACAGTAACAGATGCAGAACCACAGGTTGACAATTATGTTTTTGTTGGTTGGTTTGATAAAAAAGGAAATAATAAAAAAGGAATTGCTTATCAAGCTGAGGATACAGTAACACATAGTGGAAGTACTGAGCACACATTAGATGCGTTATGGGTAGGAATCGAAGCCAGTGGAGTGGAAAAAACATATGATGGAAACGGTTGGTCGATTTCCGCAAAAGCAGCATTTAACAAGGGTTCGTTGGACGAAAATTATGTTAAACAGATACAGTCTCAGAATTTAGTCCAGTTTGGAACGATGACATATGAATCATCTACGGATGGCGGTGAAACCTGGAAGAGTGAGGGTGTCAATAATCCGTCATTTACGGATGTGGGTGAGTACTTAGTTAGAGCAACAATGTCTGTAACTGTAGGAGATCAGCCTAAATCTATAACTGCAACTGCAAAAGTTGTGATCACCAAGCGTGCGATCGAGATCACAGCAGGAAGCGCAAGCAAGACCTATGACGGAACTGCACTTACAGAAAACAGCTATGATGTAACAGATGGAGTAGCTACAACTGATAAGATCACAAGCGTAACAGTAACAGGCAGCATCACAGAAGTAGGAAAAAAAGACAACGTTGCCAGCGCAGCAGTGATCATGAGAGGTGAAACGGTAGCAACAGGCAACTACGACATAACCTACAAGGAAGGCACACTTGAGATCACACAGCAGACCATCGATCCTGGAACAGACCCAGAGAATCCTGATCCGGAATATGGTGGAGTGGAGGTTAACGACCCAAGCGACTCTGTATACAACAAGACAGAGAATAAGTTTGTACCTGTAGTAGCGCCTAAAAACGGAACCCCATTAAAAGAGGGAACAGACTATAGCGTTGTATACAAGAGGAATGGAGAAGTAACAACAGACTTTACAAATGTAGGCGAGATCACGGTAGAGATCACAGGTGAAGGCAACTATAAGGGAACCGTAACCAAGACCTACCAGATAACACCAGCAGAAGTAAAAATAACAGCGGACAATAAAACCAAGACTTACGGCGACAAAGATCCTGAATTTACATACCAAATATCAGGATGGTTTGACACCGATCCGGCGATCGAATTTAGCTTTGTTCGTGAAAAAAAAGGTACAGCTGAAGGTGAGAAAGTAGGAGAGTACGACATCACCCCGACAGGAGAAGAAAGCCAGGGCAACTATACTGTAAAGTATAAGTCAGGAACACTTACAATCGCAGCCAGCGGTGAACTCACAGTAAAGGGAACGGATTATACTGGTATATACGATGCTACGGCACACGGAAGTGCAGCAACAGCCAGCGTAACAAAAGGCACAACTATCTCTTATAAGGTAGGAGAAGATGGCGAGTGGACAACAGAAGTCCCAACAATAACAGATGTCGGAATAGTAAAGGTAACTGTACAGGCAGTGAATCCTAACTATAAGACAGCAGAAGCTAAATATACACTGACAGTAAATCCGAGGGCTGTAACTGTAAAGGCAGAGCCAGAGACCAAGGTATATGGCGAGGCAGATCCTGAGCTTACAGCAACAACAGAAGGAACATTAAACAAAGACACAGTTGAATACACACTGGATCGTGATCCGGGTGAAGCTGTAGGAACCTACGACATCACTCCGACAGGCGAAAGAAGCCAGGGCAACTACACTGTGACTTATGAAAAGAGCACACTGACAATCACAGCTCAAAAGATTGATCCGGGTCCAGACCCAGAAAATCCTGATTCGGAGTATGACGGAGTGACGGTTGACGATCCTAAAGACGTAACATACGACGGCGCAGAGCATAAGTGGGCACCAACAGTTGCAGACAAAGATGGCAATCCATTAGAGGAAGGCACAGACTACGAAGTAACATATGATGTAGACAACTTCACGGATGTAACTAAGGTAACAGTAACCATCACAGGTAAGGGTAACTACCAGGGCGAGGTAACTAAGACATACGAGATCACCAAGCGTGCGATCGAGGTCACAGCAGGAAGCGCAAGCAAGACCTACGACGGAACTCCACTTACGGAGAACAGCTATAATGTAACAGATGGAAGCGTAGCTACAACTGATAGCATCACAAGTGTAACCGTAACAGGCAGCATCACAGAAGTAGGAACGGCAGACAACCCTGCAAGCGCAGCAGTGATCAAGAGAGGCGAAGTAGATGCAACAGGCAACTACGACATAACCTACGAGAAAGGCACACTTGAGATCACAAAGCAGACCATCGATCCGGGAACAGACCCAGATAATCCAGATCCGGCATATGGTGGAGTGGAGGTTAACGACCCAAGCGACTCTGTATACAACAAGACAGAGAATAAGTTTGTACCTGTAGTAGCGCCTAAAAACGGAACCCCATTAAAAGAGGGAACAGACTATAGCGTTGTATACAAGAGGAATGGAGAAGTAACAACAGACTTTACAAATGTAGGCGAGATCACGGTAGAGATCACAGGTGAAGGCAACTATAAGGGAACCGTAACCAAGACCTACCAGATAACACCAGCAGAAGTAAAAATAACAGCGGACAATAAAACCAAGACTTACGGCGACAAAGATCCTGAATTTACATACCAAATATCAGGATGGTTTGACACCGATCCGGCGATCGAATTTAGCTTTGTTCGTGAAAAAAAAGGTACAGCTGAAGGTGAGAAAGTAGGAGAGTACGACATCACCCCGACAGGAGAAGAAAGCCAGGGCAACTATACTGTAAAGTATAAGTCAGGAACACTTACAATCGCAGCCAGCGGTGAACTCACAGTAAAGGGAACGGATTATACTGGTATATACGATGCTACGGCACACGGAAGTGCAGCAACAGCCAGCGTAACAAAAGGCACAACTATCTCTTATAAGGTAGGAGAAGATGGCGAGTGGACAACAGAAGTCCCAACAATAACAGATGTCGGAATAGTAAAGGTAACTGTACAGGCAGTGAATCCTAACTATAAGACAGCAGAAGCTAAATATACACTGACAGTAAATCCGAGGGCTGTAACTGTAAAGGCAGAGCCAGAGACCAAGGTATATGGCGAGGCAGATCCTGAGCTTACAGCAACAACAGAAGGAACATTAAACAAAGACACAGTTGAATACACACTGGATCGTGATCCGGGTGAAGCTGTAGGAACCTACGACATCACTCCGACAGGCGAAAGAAGCCAGGGCAACTACACTGTGACTTATGAAAAGAGCACACTGACAATCACTTGCAGATCACTGACTGTTAAAACGGAAAGTGCAAGCAGAGTCTATAACGGTAAAGCCTTGACAGCAGGTGGAACGATTACTGGTCTGGTAGAAGGCGAAACAGTAGTATTCAATACAACCGGAACAATTACATATGTGGGCGAAGTTAAGAATGGATATGACATCCAGTGGAATGGAACTGCCAAACAGAAAAACTATACGATTTCTTCAGAGGATATAGGTACTCTAAAGATCACCGATGGAACGGACAAGGATCTAATTGATTCTCTGGTAGTGAAAAAAAATCACTCTGAAAAATCGGACGGATCAAATTTCACAGTTGGTGATGTGATCACATTTAACATCAGAGCAACGAACATCTACAACGAGAACAAAACGATCACATTTGAAGAGCAGGAAGGTGTATCTATCACCGGTAACTCAAGCTTTAATAATGTTAAACCGGGAGAAACTGTTAATACAACAGCAGAATACAAGGTACAGGAATCTGACTTGGTGGCAGGCAAATTTACCAATACGGTAACTGTAAAATTCAGCGGTGTGACAAAGACCTTTAAGGCAACAGACACTGTCGATAACTTGGATGCACCAAAAGCCCATGTTACCATCACAAAAACGGCGGACAACAAAGTCTACAAGCTGAACGACAAAATCGTGTATACAATTACCGTGAAAAATGATGGTAATATGACACTAGAGAACGTCAAAGTACAAGATCCGTTGACCAATGAGACGTTTGAGATTACGGGCGAATTTACACCTAAGGCTGAAAAAATCTTTACAACAAAACCGTATAAAGTGACAGCGGATGACATTGCGAACGGTGTGGTAAAAAATACGGCAACTCTTGATGATGGTGCAACTACAGTAATACCGAACGGCCCGAAACCTGAAGGAACAGAGGGAGAAAAAGATGTTCCAACAGAACAGCAGAAACCGAGTCTCAGTGTCATTAAGGAAGTAACCTATGATGGCAGAGAGATTTGTGTAGGAACAGAACTTCATTATACGATTAGGGTAACGAACAATGGTAATGTGAAGATTTCGGGTATCGAGTTAAATGATGAGCTTCTTGGCAAGAGCTGGACGATTGGTACACTGAACCCCGGAGATTATGTGGAAGAAGAAGGTACTTATATTGTCACCGAGGCAGATGTGGTGAAAGGAGTAGTTGAGAATACTGCAACTGCTACAGGTAAGGATCCGACCGGAAAGAATATTAGCGGAACCGGAACCAGAACAGTCAAGACGGAAGATGCTGATTCTCACATCACCATCAAGAAGTCAACCACAACCACCCCGGCAAATGGTACCGCCTACGTCCTTGGCGAGACCATTAAGTACGAGATTAAAGTCACAAATGACGGAAATCTGACGCTCAAAAATGTAATTGTAACGGATGACCTGACCGGTGATGAGTGGACCATTGGCAAGCTGGCACCGTATGAAACAGAAACATACAATGCGGAATATACGGTAAAAGAGGGGGATCTTGGTAAGACCGTAGTAAATGAAGCCACCGCCAAAGGTGAGACCGAGGTACCGGATGGACCGAAACCGGATGTAGATCCTGGACGTAAGGAGGACAAGACGGAAGATCGGAATCCGCACCTTACTATGGCAAAAGAAATCCTCAATAAGAAGGATGTATACTCCATCGGTGATACGATTCAGTATCTCATCACCGTGACGAATGACGGTAACCTGACGCAGAGCAATATAGAGATCAGTGATCAGATCAAGGCATCCGGAGACGTAATTATCACCGGAACATCGGTACAGAATGCTTCCATCAACGGCAGCAAAGTCACACTGACTTCCCTTGCACCGGGTGAGAGTGCTGAGATTTATGCAGAGTACACCGTACAGAAGGCAGACCGTGGAACTACCATCACCAATGGCGCGGCAGCTCAGGGAACGGTACCGGATCCGGTTGATCCGACAAGGCCCGATCCTGAAAAACCGGACCCGACCGTAGTACCGGACGTACCGGCAGATGTGGAAAATGTATACGACATTCACGTGGTACATCAGTTCGCACCGGGCAATGAGGGTAATGTCACCTTACCGGCAGACTATACCATCGAAAACGTGAAGGCTGGTAATTTCCGTCTCGTTGAGGCGGAAGCCGTGAGCGGATACGCAGCGCAGCCGAAGGGACAGACCGTGACGGTAGTGG
>CAVFMZ010000087.1:0-11951 GCA_963623675.1 Firmicutes bacterium CAG:176
AGCTGCTTTCCTGGGAACAGGAATACCGCAGCAGAAGAAAACCGTAAGAAAGTTCTTGACAATCGAAAGCCCAGCTGATATGATTCTATCATCGCAAATCACTTTATCATGGTAGAGTGGTAGCAGATGGAAATATCAGGAGGATACGATTATGAAAAAGTTAGTAGTTCTGATGCTGGCAGGTATGATGACAGCAGCAATGGTAACGGGATGCGGAAGCTCTTCTACAGATACCGCAGCACCGGCAGAGACAGAAGATACCGCTGAGGATGCAGAAGCAGCAGATACGGAAGATGCTGCAGCAGACGAGGCAGAGGCAGCAGAAGCAGCTGATTCTGATCTGGCATATGTACAGGATAAAGGAACTCTGGTAGTTGGTATTACCGAGTTTGAGCCGATGGATTATAAAGATGAGAACGGCGAGTGGGTCGGCTTCGATGCAGATATGGCAAAAGCATTTGCAGAGAGCCTTGGCGTAGACGCTGAGTTCGTAGTCATTGACTGGGATAATAAGATCCTGGAGCTGGATGGAAAGACCATCGACTGCGTATGGAACGGCATGACCCTGACCGACGAAGTAACAAGCGCTATGGAGTGCACCAATCCGTATCTGAACAACGCACAGGTAGTGGTTGTTCCGGCTGACAAGGCAGATCAGTATCAGGATGAGGCAAGTCTTGCAGACCTTTCCTTCGCAGTAGAGACCGGAAGTGCCGGTGAGGCAGAGGTAAGCGCACTTGGTCTTAACTATACTCCGGTAGCAGCACAGTCTGACGCACTGATGGAAGTTGCAGCAGGTACTTCTGATGCAGCAGTCATCGACTCCCTGATGGCAGGTGCTATGGTAGGTGAGGGAACCGGTTATGAGAACCTGACTTACACCATCGGACTGAACAGCGAGGAGTACGGCGTAGGATTCCGTAAAGGATCTGATCTGGCACAGGCACTCAACGATTTCTTCGCAGCAAGCGCTGAGGACGGAACACTGGATGCATGCGCAGAGCAGTATGGCGTACAGGCAGCTCTGATCGAGCAGTAAGTGGTAAGCATTCAGAGCCATCCATGAGCAAAAGGAAAGCCTCGTTAGAGGCGGTTTTGCCAAGGAGGCTCTGAATTTGTAAATGGACAGCCGGGAGCGGAATTTCGCTTCTGGCTGTCGCTTGTGTCTGAAATAATAGAAAAAGAACTATTCAGTATAGCCCGAAGCACTTGCTGCTGAGGGCGTAAGAAAGTGATTCAGGTGTGCAAAATCTCATCTGCGAAGCAGATTTTCATGGATTTTGCATCGCAACTGTGAAGGTACTGAACAGTTACGAAAGAAGAAGGCAGGAAAAGCACATGGAACTTATATTACAACAGATGCCGGTGGTGGTACATTCACTGAACATCGGCTTTATGCAGACGTTAAAGCTCTTTTTTGTAACACTGATCGGAGCATTCCCTCTGGGACTGATTATCGCCTTTGGCTCCATGTCCGGATTCCGCCCGTTAAGTTATTTTACAAAAGTAGTGGTGTGGGTTGTCCGCGGAACGCCGCTGATGATCCAGCTTCTGATTATTTATTATTTTCCGGGACTGGTACTTGGAAACGCCATCTGGGGAGGCGGAGAAGCAGGCCGTTTTGCAGCGGCAGCCGTATCCTTCATTTTTAACTATGCATGTTATTTCTCCGAGATCTACAGAGGCGGTATCCAGAGTGTACCGGCAGGACAGGAAGAAGCAGGACTGGTTCTTGGCATGACCAGAACCCAGATTTTCTTTAAAATCACACTGCTTCAGATGATTAAGAGAATTGTGCCGCCCATGTCCAATGAGATTATCACTCTGGTAAAGGATACTTCCCTTGCAAGAATCATTGCACTGCAGGAGATTATCTGGGCAGGACAGGCATTCATGAAAGGTTCCCAGGGAATTTCGGGAGCTATCTGGCCGCTGTTCTTTACGGCAGTTTACTATCTGATCTTCAATGGTGTGCTGACCGTACTGCTCGGCAGGCTGGAGAAGAAACTGGATTATTTCAGGTAAGGGGGAAGACGAGATGCCAATTCTGGAAGTAGAACATATCAGTAAATCCTTCGGAGGGACCAAAGTTTTAAAAGACATCAGTTTTTCTCTGGAGAAGAGCCAGGTGCTGTCCATCATCGGTTCTTCCGGCAGTGGTAAGACGACCATGCTGCGCTGCCTGAATTTTCTGGAGAGACCGGACAACGGAATCATCCGTGTCAATGGAGAGACCCTGTTTGATGCGGCAGATCATTCTGCCAAACAGGAAGCGGAGATCCGTAAGAAACGGCTTCACTTCGGACTGGTGTTCCAGTCCTTCAATCTGTTCCCGCAGTATACAGCTCTTGACAATGTCATTCTGGCAAAAGAGCTTCTGGCAAAGGAACAGCCGGATTACAAAGCAAGAAAAAAAGAGATTCATGATGAGATCGAGGTGCTTGCAGAGCAGCTGTTAAAGGAGATGGGACTCGGTGACCGGATGAAGAATTATCCGCATCAGCTTTCCGGCGGACAGTGCCAGCGTGTGGCCATTGCGAGAGCACTGGCACTCCGTCCTGACATTCTCTGTTTCGATGAGCCTACCTCCGCACTGGACCCGGAACTGACCGGAGAGGTGCTGAAGGTCATCAAAGGCCTGGCTGACCAGAAAATGACCATGGTTATCGTTACCCACGAGATGGCATTTGCAAGAGATGTGGCGAATCACGTTATTTTTATGGATGACGGACGCATCGTGGAGCAGGGTACCCCGGACGAGGTATTCGGAAATACAAAAGAAGAGAGAACCCGTCAGTTCCTGTCACGATTCAATCAGGGCTGATGAATTGGGAAAGCTGTTTTGTGGCCGGAATGTATTTTCGGCTGCAGAGCAGCTTTCTTTATGCCTGCTTATGAAAAAATGGATAATTACACGTGTTTTCTTATAAGTAAGTAACAATTTATAAATTTTTCTAATTGAACGGTTGAAATTCCGCAAAGCGCAGGTTATACTATTGGCAGAAACGCGAAATTACAAACGACAGGATTTGGGAAGGATAACGCGGATGGAAAGAATGAACTTGATGGAACAGGGAAATGTACTGGATGACCTGCACGAAGAGTGCGGTGTCTTCGGCATCTATGATTTTGACGGAGGGGATGTGGCCTCTTCCGTATATTATGGTCTGCTGGCACTGCAGCACAGAGGTCAGGAGAGCTGCGGTATTGCCGTAGGTGATACGGACGGACCGAGAAAAGTGACGACGCACAAAGGCATGGGCCTGGTAAATGAAGTGTTCACACCGGAGATTCTGGAAAAAATGCACGGAGATATCGGAGTCGGCCATACCCGTTATTCAACCGCAGGCAGCAGCACCCGTGAGAACGCGCAGCCGCTGGTTCTGAACTATATCAAAGGTACGCTGGCAGTTGCTCATAATGGTAACCTGATCAATGCACCGCAGCTTCGCCGGGAGCTGGAGTACAGCGGAGCAATTTTCCAGACGACCATTGACTCCGAGGTCATTGCCTATCATATTGCAAGAGAACGTGTGAATTCCGCATCCGTAGAGGAGGCTGTATCACGTGCCATGAATAAAATCCAGGGTGCGTATTCTCTGGTGGTCATGTCCCCGAGAAAACTGGTGGGAGCAAGAGATCCTTACGGTTTCCGCCCGCTGTGTATCGGAAAACGTGACAATACCTATATTCTGGCATCCGAGACCTGCGCGCTGCAGACCATCGGAGCAGAGTTTGTCAGAGACGTGGAGCCAGGCGAGATCGTCAGCATTTCCCCGAAATACGGCATCGTATCTGACAAGAGCCACTGCCTGCCGAAGGAGAATGCAGCCAGATGTATTTTCGAGTATATTTATTTCGCAAGACCGGACAGCCATATTGACGGTGTCAGCGTCTATGGTTCCCGTATTGAGGCCGGAAAATATCTGGCTATGGACAGCCCGGTGGATGCAGATCTGGTAGTAGGCGTTCCGGAGTCCGGTAATGCCGCAGCCCTTGGTTATTCCCTTCAGTCCGGTATTCCTTACGGAATGGCATTTGTAAAGAACAGTTATATTGGAAGAACCTTTATCAAACCGAAGCAGAGCAACCGGGAATCCAGCGTGCAGGTAAAATTAAGCGTGCTGAAAGAGGCCGTAGCCGGAAAACGTGTGATTATGATCGATGACTCCATCGTCCGTGGAACTACTAGTGACCGGATTGTAAAAATGTTGAGGGACGCAGGTGCAACGGAAGTTCATATGCGGATCAGTTCCCCGCCATTCCTGTATCCGTGCTATTTCGGAACCGACGTTCCGGCCAGCGAACAGCTCATTGCCTACAACCGTACGGTCGAAGAGATCCGTCAGGTCATCGGGGCAGACACCCTTGCCTACTTGAAACTGGAGCGGTTAAGTGATATGGTAGGAGGGCTTCCTTATTGCAGTGGATGCTTTACCGGAAAATACCCAATGGATCCGCCGACGGAAGATATCCGTGGAGATTATGATAAGTAAGCACAGCGAAATGAGCTGCGCATGGATGGTATACAAACACAGAAAGGAAAATAATCATATGAGTACAGACAGATATACAAGCCCGTTATCAGAGCGTTATGCCAGCAAGGAAATGCAGTACATTTTCTCTCAGGACATGAAATTTAAGACCTGGAGAAAACTGTGGATTGCACTGGCAGAGACCGAGAAAGAGCTGGGACTGCCCATTACCCAGGAGCAGATCGATGAGCTGAAAGCACATGCAGAGGATATTAACTACGATGTGGCAAAAGCCCGGGAAAAAGAGGTTCGCCATGACGTTATGTCCCATGTTTATGCTTACGGCGTACAGTGCCCGAAAGCAAAAGGCATCATCCATCTGGGTGCAACTTCCTGTTATGTAGGAGACAACACGGATATTATCATTATGACCGAGGGACTTCGTCTGGTTCGCAAAAAGCTCATCAATGTGATCGCAGAGCTGGCAAAATTTGCAGATCAGTACAAAGCGCTTCCGACCCTGGCATTTACCCATTTCCAGCCGGCACAGCCGACTACCGTTGGTAAGAGAGCATCCCTGTGGCTCAATGAGTTCTGCATGGATCTGGAGGATCTGGAATATGTATTAAGTACCATGAAACTTCTTGGTTCCAAGGGAACCACCGGTACCCAGGCAAGTTTCCTGGAACTCTTTGACGGAGATCAGGAGAAGATCGATCAGATTGATCCCATGATTGCAAAGAAGATGGGATTTGAGAAATGTGTTCCGGTATCCGGACAGACCTATTCCAGAAAAGTGGATACCAGAGTCATGAACATTCTGGCAGGTATCGCAGCCAGCGCACACAAGATGTCCAACGACATCCGTCTGCTGCAGCACTTAAAAGAAGTAGAGGAGCCCTTTGAAAAATCCCAGATTGGTTCTTCTGCTATGGCCTACAAGAGAAATCCCATGAGAAGTGAGCGTATTGCTTCCCTTTCCAGATATGTGATGATCGACGCCCTGAACCCGGCCATCACATCCGCTACCCAGTGGTTTGAGAGAACTCTGGATGATTCTGCCAACAAACGTCTCTCCATCGCAGAAGGATTTCTGACCATCGACGGTATTCTGGATCTGTGCCTCAATGTCGTAGACGGACTGGTGGTATATCCGAAGGTGATCGAGAAGAGACTGCGCAGCGAGCTTCCGTTTATGGCAACTGAGAACATCATGATGGATGCCGTAAAAGCAGGTGGAGACCGTCAGGAGCTTCATGAGAGAATCAGAACTCTTTCCATGGAAGCAGGCAGAAATGTCAAAGTAGAAGGAAAAGACAACAACCTTCTGGAACTGATCGCAGCAGATCCGGCTTTCAATATGACGCTGGAGCAGCTGGAGTCCTGCATGGAGCCGTCCAGATATGTGGGCCGTTCCGAGATTCAGGTAACCAATTTCCTGCGTGATGTGGTACAGCCGATCCTGGATGCCAACAAAGACATTCTGGGTGCAAAAGCTGAGATTACCGTATAGTTTCAGTAAGAATAGGAGGAATTACCGTATTGTATAGCTACACGTTCAGACAGTGGTTATCCTTCTTTTATCTCTATTGTATATTCGGCTGGTGCTTTGAGTCGGCATACGTGTCCCTCAAACAGCTCCGGCCTGTGAACCGGGGCTTCTTAAAGGGGCCCTGGCTTCCTTTATATGGAAGCGGTGCGATTCTGGTGCTGTGGATGACCTTGCCATTTCAGAATTCACCGATGGAAGTGTATTTTGTTGGTATGCTGGGCGCTACAGTGCTGGAATATCTTACTGGAGAAGCCATGGTACGGCTTTTCAAGGTGCGGTACTGGGATTACAGCAACCAGCATTTTCAGTATAAAGGACATATTTGTTTAAGTTCTTCTATTGCATGGGGATTTTTAAGCGTTGCCATGGTTTACGGAATCCAGCCCCAGGTGGAACGGTTTGTTTTCTGGATGAATCAGGAGTTCGTATCGGTGGCTACGTTTGCAATTACCATCTGTATCGTCTACGACTTCAGCGGAGCTTTCCGGGAAGCTATGGATCTGCGCCATATGCTGGAGCAGGCAGAGCAGCTGGTGGCTGAGCTGGAGCAGCGTGCCGCAGAGAAGAAACGACTTCTGGAAGCAGCCTCTACTTTCGCGAAAGAAGCGGTTTCCGAGAAGCTGGCAGATACGAAGGACGCCCTTGCGGATACCCTGAGTGAAACGAAAGACGCTCTTGCAGAGCGGCTCCCGTCTGTGAAGCCACCTGATCCGGCTCAGCTGAAAGAGAAAATGCTGGAGCGGTTAGAAAAAGAGATGGTACAGCTGGAAGAACGCCAGGAGCAGTTAAAAGAGCGCATGACCAGCGGCGCCGAGTGGTTCCTGACCCACAACCCCGGTTCCCGGTTTATGAATGCGGGTATTGACCGGTCGGCAGAGATCAGAGAACGAATTTTAAAACGAAAGAACACAAAAAGTTCATAATTTTTAGAGAATTTTCTCCTTGACTTTGTTAGAACTCTAACTTATACTCGTTAGAGTTCTAACTTTTTGTGTGCCTATTCAGAGCTATGCACATGCCCGTGAATATGTGACTCATGCTTGCATGGTGGCACATATTTCGGAGCATGTATATGGCGAGAAGCCATACATGAGCAAAAGTCGCTGGATGTCCGGGGGACATCCGTTTAGCGAGGACCGTAGTGAAACGGAGACAGCTGCGAAGCAGCGGTTTTGCGAATGCAGCTCTGAATACTTACATTTTGTTGAGAAAGGAGAAAACGAATATTGCAGATAGAGGATCATCCAATTAAAGCAATTATGGATCTTTCCTGTCTCACGCGCCGTGCGCTGGAACAGGAGATGGAGGGACTCCGGCTTACATCGATTCAAAGCAGAATACTGGGATATCTGTGGTTCAAGCAGCAGCGCCATGAACAGGTGTTTCAGAAAGAGCTGGAATCCGAGTTTAAAATCCGGAAATCTTCTGTGACCAGCGTGATTCAGAGTCTGGAAAAGCGTGGATATATTGAGCGCAGAAGTGTGAGCACCGATGCCCGGCAGAAGGAACTGGTGCTGACGGAGGAAGGCATGCAGATACAACGACAGGTCATTGCCCGGCTGGAGGAGATGGAAAAGCGGGTCAACGGATGGCTGAATCCGGAAGAACGGGAATGGTGGACCCGTTGTGTTAATAAAATAGAGACTGGATTAAAGGAGGCAAAATATGATTAAAAAACTCATGTCATATATCGGGGAATTTAAAAGAGATACCATTCTTTCTCCGTTATGTATTATTGCAGAGGTGTTTTTAGAAGTACTGCTTCCTACATTGATGGCACTGGTCATCGATAAGGGAGTAGAGGCCGGAGATATGAATTATGTCATTAAGATGGGCGTGATTATGTTTGTGGTTGCCATGCTGTCCCTGGCGGCAGGTACCCTGTCAGGTACCTTTGCGGCAAGGGCATCCATGGGATTTGGACGAAACTTAAGGAGAGGAATGTTTGATAATATTCAGGATTTTGCATTCCGGAATATTGACCATTTCTCCACAGCAGGTCTGGTTACCCGTATGACTACGGATGTTACCAACGTGCAGAACGCATACCAGATGCTGATTCGTATGTTTGTACGGGCACCGATCATGATGATTTCCGCCCTGATCATGTGTGTGCGGATTAATGTAAAAATTTCCCTGATCTTTCTGGCAGCTCTGATTTTCCTTGGGCTGGTTATTTCTTTTGTTATCAGGAGGTCGTTCCCGATCTTCAATGAGATGTTTCGGGGGTATGACAGCCTGAATGCCAGCGTCCAGGAGAACCTGAACGGCATCCGGGTGGTGAAAGCTTATGTCAGGGAAGATCATGAAAATGATAAGTTCTGTAAGGCAACAAAGAATCTGATGGATCTGAGTGTCCATGCGGAAAAACTGGTCATTATGAACCAGCCGGTCATGCAGCTGACAGTCTATACCTGTATTCTCCTGATTTCCTGGATCGGGGCAAAGCTTATCGTAGTCAATGGCACCATGACCACAGGAGAATTGATGAGTCTCTTCACATATACCATACAGATTCTCATGAGTCTGATGCTGATTTCCATGGTGTTCGTTATGGTAACCATGGCAAGTTCTTCCGCAAAACGTATTGTGGAAGTGCTGGATGAGAAGAGTACCCTTCACAATCCGGAGAACCCGGTATACAAAGTGGAGGATGGCTCCATTGAATTTGACCATGTAAACTTTGCTTACAGTGAGAATGAGACAAAGGAAGAGCGGGAAGAAAAATGTGTCCTTACGGATATTAATTTCCAGATTCAGTCCGGTGAGACCATCGGTATCATCGGCGGAACCGGAAGTTCTAAGTCCACGCTGGTACAGCTGATTCCGAGACTTTACGATGTGCTGGACGGTTCTGTCCGTGTGGGTGGAAGAGATGTCCGGGAGTATGATATAGAGACTTTGCGAAATGAAGTATCTATGGTGCTGCAGAAAAATGTACTGTTCTCAGGAACGATTCTGGAAAACCTGCGCTGGGGCAACAAGGAGGCCACAGAGGAAGAGTGCCGCCATGCCTGTGAGCTTGCCCAGGCCAGCGAGTTTATTGATAAGATGCCGGATGGCTATGAGACTTATATTGAGCAGGGCGGAAGCAATGTTTCCGGAGGACAGAAACAGAGACTTTGTATTGCCAGAGCTCTTTTGAAGAAACCGAAGATCCTGATTCTGGATGATTCTACCAGTGCAGTGGATACAAGAACGGATGCATTGATACGGAAAGCATTCCGAGAGGAGATTCCCGATACCACAAAAATCATTATTGCCCAGAGGATTTCCTCTGTGGAAGAGGCAGATCGGATTCTGGTTCTGGACCAGGGCAGAATCTCCGGTATGGGAACTCATGAAGAACTCCTGAAGACCAACGAGATTTACCGGGATATTTACAGATTACAGCAGAAAGGAGCAGGTCTGAATGAATAAGAAGAACATGAATGGACGCGGCAGCAAGAATCCGGGTAAGACCCTGATGCGCCTGCTTGCTTATATATGGAAGTATTACAGAATTCACTGCGTTCTGGTGGCAGTGGGAATCGCAGTCAGTTCCTTGGCAGGTGTTGCCGGTAATCTGTTTATCAAAAATCTGATCGACGATTACATTATGCCGTTCCTTGCGGAAAGTAATCCGAGCTTTGCTCCGCTTGTAAGGGCACTGTTAATTATGGCAGGCATTTACTATGTAGGAACATTTGCCACCTTTATCTATGCAAGGCTGATGGTCAATGTGACCCAGGGCACTTTGAAAAGGATCCGTGATGACATGTTCACCCACATGGAGCGTCTGCCGATTAAGTATTTTGATACCCATGCCCATGGTGATATCATGAGCTGTTATACCAACGATACGGATACCCTGCGTCAGATGATCAGCCAGAGTATTCCGCAGATGTTAAGCTCTGTCATTACCATTGTGAGCACCTTCATTTCCATGCTGGTGCTGAGTATTCCGCTGACAATTCTCATCGTTGTCATGATTGCTGTTATGATCAAAGTTGTGCGGGATCTTGGCTCCAAGAGCGGAAAGTACTTTGTCCGTCAGCAGAAGGATCTGGGTGTCCTGAACGGATATATCGAAGAGATGATGGAAGGCCAGAAGGTGGTCAAGGTATTCTGCCATGAGGAAGAGACGAAAAAGAAATTCTATGAACTCAACGACGGACTGTTTGACAGTGCAAAAAATGCGAATATTTACGCAAATATCCTTATGCCGGTGATGTCCAACCTTGGAAATATCAACTATGTCATCACTCTGGCGGTTGGTTCCGTGGTGGCCATTAACGGTATAGGGGGACTGACCCTTGGAGCGCTGGCTTCCTTCCTGCAGTTGACAAGAAGCTTTAACATGCCGATTACCCAGGTGTCCCAGCAGTTTAACTCTATTATCATGGCACTGGCAGGAGCAGAGCGTGTCTTCGAGCTTCTGGATGAGCCGGTGGAGGAAGACCACGGCTATGTAACCCTGGTCAATGCAGTGGAAGAGTCGGACGGTACGCTCAAAGAGTCTCCGGTGAGAACCGGTATCTGGGCATGGAAACATCCCCATCAGGCAGATGGTACCGTCACCTATGAAAAACTGCAGGGCGATGTGGTATTTAACGGTGTGGATTTCGGATATACGGATGACAAGATTGTCCTTCACGACATTAAAATGTATGCAAAACCCGGACAGAAAGTTGCATTTGTCGGTGCAACCGGTGCCGGAAAGACCACCATTACCAACCTGATCAACCGTTTTTATGATATTCAGGATGGTAAGATCCGTTATGACGGCATCAATATCAACAAGATTAAGAAGCCGGATCTGAGAAGATCCCTCGGCATGGTACTGCAGGATACCCATCTGTTTACCGGAACGGTGGCAGACAATATCCGCTACGGAAAACTGGATGCGGCGGATGAAGAAGTCATCGCAGCGGCAAAACTGGCCAATGCCCACTATTTCATCACCAAGCTGCCTCACGGATATGATACCGTCTTAAGCGGCGACGGTTCCGAGCTTTCCCAGGGTGAGCGCCAGCTTCTTGCCATTGCGCGTGCAGCCATTGCAGACCCGCCGGTACTGATTCTTGACGAGGCAACATCCAGCATCGATACGAGAACCGAGACCATCGTCCAGAGCGGCATGGATAAGCTCATGAAGGGCAGAACGGTATTTGTCATTGCCCATCGTCTGTCTACCATTAAGAACTCTGACGTCATTATGGTACTGGATCAGGGACGCATCATCGAGCGTGGTGACCACGAATCCCTGCTGGCAGAAAAAGGACGTTATTACCAGTTATATACAGGAGCATTTGAACTGTCATAAGGCAGAATCTTCGGGAGGATAAGTGGAGAATGAAACAGATGAAAAATAATGTGCTGCTGGTGCTGACTGCCCTGATCTGGGGCTGCGCATTCGTGGCACAGAGTGTGGGAATGGATTATGTAGGGCCATTTACCTTTAATACAGTCAGAAATTTTATCGGAGCACTGGTGTTGATTCCGGTGATTCTGATGATGGATAAGGGAGCCGAGAAAAGCGGTCTGACGCCTGCGGAAATGAAGAACCGCAGGGGAGATACAAAGACTCTGGTCATTGGCGGAATCTGCTGTGGTACGGCTCTTGCGGTGGCAAGCAGCCTGCAGCAGTGGGGCATCCTGTTTACAACAGTGGGAAAAGCCGGATTTATTACGGCCATGTACATTGTGCTGGTGCCGATTTTCGGTATTTTCCTGGGCAAGAAAGTTCGTCCGCTGATCTGGCTTTGTGTGGCACTGGCGGTCGTAGGACTTTACTTCCTCTGCATTAACGAGACATTTCGACTGAATACCGGAGATTTTCTGGTGATTCTGTGTGCCATCTGTTTTACGGTCCACATTCTGGTCATTGACCATTTTTCACCGAAGGTAGACTGCGTGCGGTTATCTGCCATTCAGTTTCTGGT
>CAVFMZ010000088.1:0-11931 GCA_963623675.1 Firmicutes bacterium CAG:176
CTGCATCGTGGTTTCCTTTGACCGGAGCCAGGGAAAGACTGTAGAGAGCTGCCTGATTCAGAAAGGCATCATACTGTTCCGTATCGTTATAATCGTTCACCTGATCTCCCAGAGAAATCAGAAAACTGGAATCCGGAAAATGGTATTTGATCTTGTTCAGCACTTTCTTGAAAGTGGTCTTCTGGTTATCCAGCTCGTCCACCGGTTTTCCCAACTGGGGATCTCCGATGGCGGTAAAACGGAAGGTATCGGAGAAGGCGGGGGTGGTGTAGGAATAAGCCGGGGAATAACCGTCGTCATTTCCTACCATATAAATATAGTCCGTTTCCGGTGAAAGCCCGGTGACAGTGGCACGATTTACATAATATCCGGACGTGATCTCCGATGCAGTGGTCTCCGATGCCGGGAAAGACTGGGCATTGGCGAACTCCGTGTCATCAGCCGTGGTGAGCAGCACCTCGCCCGGAGTCTCCGAAGGGGAGTACCAGGTCATATTCACATCGGATTCCGATGCTCCCACAGTGACGGAAAGATACCGGATCGGTGTGGATGTGATCAGGGTGGCAGAGTAGGAAGGCGCGGTGCTCCATGTCTCCTCGCCGGGGGCCGGAGGGGTTACTTCTTCCTGGGCTGTCTCTTCCACAGCGGGCTGTTCTGTATTGGTGGAATCTGCTTTTCCACAGCCTGCGGCTGCGATGACCAGCAGGGCTGCGAGAAGCAATACTCGTTTTCTCATGATTAAAACATCTCCTCATTACTTCTTTGATTCATTTACCATAACACAGGTAGACCGGAAAAGTAAAGGGACGACTCCTTGCAGAAATCTGAACATTTCCTTAACTTTTGTAACGATGCCCATTAGAAAATGGGATTCGGTTTTGTAAAAGAAAAGTAAAGTTGCGTATCTTCAGCAAAGCTGATATAATAAATACCATTAAAGCACGGAAATATAGATTTTTCCGGGCTGACAGACAGGAGATACAGAGTGGTAAAAAAAATGGCGCTGATATTCAGCGTATTGCTATTCATTGGCTCCTTCTTTTTTTTCGCATATGAATCCGGGCAAAGTACGGTTCCGGATGTGTTGGAAAGAGGTGCGCTGGCGGGAGAAGTACGGCAGGCGCATAAGCTTCATAAGACACTTTCCAAAACACTGGACGGGACTTCTGTGAAGCTCTGTTTTAAAGGAGAACTTCTGGCAGAGGATCAGGACACGCTGACCTTTTATCTTCCGGTCGATATGGACAGTGAGGAATGGGAAGCGGGAACCTTTACGGATCAGGGCGGTGAGATTCAGATTCTGCCGCAGGAAGATTATACCCTTCGGGATAAAGCGGAGACAGTATCTTCCGGCTATGCGGTTCCTTTTCTGGCATGGAACGAAAAGGAAGGAACCTGCGTTACAATTCATGTGGTTTTTACGGGACTTCCTGTGATTCGGATGGAAACGGACGCTGATCTTGATATTGACACCGTTTTTGCAGGAAGTGTTGTGTTTTATGAAGCCTGTGGGAAGGAGAACTGGATGACTTCTTCCACGTTTCAGGCCCATGAGCGGGGACAGACGACCCGGACCTATCCGAAAAAGGGATACCGGGTTAATCTGATCAACGTGACGTCCACCGGTGTGATCCGGAAAAATAAAGAGCAGGTTTTCGGTATGAAAAATTCAGATTCCTGGATTTTTTATGCCATTTACAGTGACGGGACCAAGATCAGGGATCGGCTGAATACAAAGATCTGGGAAGAGATGGGAGCATATGATACCCCCTATGATGCCCGGTTTGGCACGGATATGCGGTATGCAGAACTGATTGTCAATGGAGAATACCGTGGGTTATACGGCATTTTTGAACCGGTGAACAGCAGGCAGCTGGATCTTTCCGATCAGGAATATCTCTATAAGCGGACTTACGGAAGAGAGCTTCTGGCAGAACTTCTGGATGAAGTGGAGCCGGAACAGTATCTGACGGTGCTTGGTATGGAGATCAAAGGAAAAAAAGGGGCAGGAACCAAGGCAGACTGGAACTGTTTCCGGAGATTTATGGAAATGTGTCAGTCGGGAGACGAGGAGTTTGCAGAAGAAGCCCAGTCTCTTCTTAACATGGATAATATCACGGATATCTGGCTTTACCTGCAGATGTTGTACGGGGAAGACAATATCTATAAAAATATGTTTTTTGCATTCAAAAAAGAATCGGACGGATACCGGATGTATCTGATTCCCTGGGACACAGACCTGACCTGGGGAAATGTCTATGTGGATGACGGAGACCAGCTGTATGTACAGTGGGCGCCGGAACATGCAGAAGATTATCTGGAATGGCCGTTTCTGGACAGACTGTTAAAGCTTGATGTGGGAAATATCCGGGAACGGGCAGCAGAGCGATGGGAGGAACTCCGGTCGTCGGTACTGTCGGACAGCCATCTGCAGGAGCTGATGGAAACCTACCGGCATGAGGTACAGGATTCCGGAGCATTTGCAAGGGATGCAGCCCGCTGGCCGGACAGCCGGCATGACGGTGATTATGATGGCATGCAGTCCTATATGAAGGAACGGCTTGCTTATCTTGATAAAAGTTTTAAAAATATGGATGAATGGATACAGGATTGAGACAATAATAAGAGAAAAAGAAATGAGAGTGAGACTATGGAACCAAAAGTATTTGATCCATCTTTGATGGAGAACAGGTTCCGGCATGAGTTTAAGTATGTCTGCTCCTACGGTCAGCTGCGGAATCTGCAGTGCCGGCTGTCAGGACTGGTTGCACTGGATTCTCATGCGGGGGCGGATGGCATTTACAACATCCGAAGCCTGTATTTTGACGATTACTATGACCGCTGCTTTAAGGAAAATGAAGCGGGAACTGATCCAAGAGAGAAGTTCCGGATCCGCATTTACAATCACAGCGCGGAGCGGATTTCTCTGGAGCTGAAGCGGAAAGTCCGCGGAAAGACACAGAAACTGTCCTGCCCGCTTACCGAGGATCAGTGCAGAACCCTGATGGCAGGGGAGACTCCGGAGATTACCCCGGAGACCCCGGCACTTCTGAATAAGCTGATTATGGAGATGAAGACCGCCCTGATGCGGCCGAAGGTGATCGTGGAGTATGACCGTGTACCTTATATTTATCCGCTGGGAAATGTCCGCATTACGCTGGATGAAAATATCCGCGGTTCCAGCAGAGTGGATCTGTTTCTGGAAGACCAGATTCCGCTGCGGCTGATTATGCCGGCGGGCCAGCACATTCTGGAAGTCAAGTATGATGAATATCTGCCGGACTTCATTTATCAGGCGGCACAGCTTGATAACCTGCGGATCACTGCATTTTCAAAGTATTATCTTTGTAGAAAATATAATTTAGATGCCAGGGGCTAAAGGTCTAAGCCCACATGAGCTTGCTCATAAGTGGGTGAAAGACCTTGAGACCCGCCCCGATATGAGCATAAAAGTGGGATGTTAATCCCACGATATGCGAATATTGGGCAGGATTGTGAGAGTGCGCAGCACGTAACAATCCGCAGGCATCAAAGCCAAGGGTTTTTGACCCTGCTATTATAACCGATAAGAAATATAAGAAAAAAGGAGATTACATAAAATGGGATTCAAAGACGTATTTAAAAAATCATTTCTCGAGGGATTTACGAGCATGGACATTACCACTGCGAAGATCGTGGCAACTCTGTTCGTAGCAGCACTGCTGGCACTGTATGTGTTCGCTATTTACCGTCTGGTAACGAGAAAAGTATTCTATTCGAAGAACTTTAATATTTCACTGGCAGCCATGTCCATTATCACGGCAGCCATCATTCTGGCAATGCAGTCCAACCTGGTGATTTCCCTTGGTATGGTCGGCGCCCTTTCCATCGTACGTTTCCGTACCGCCATCAAAGATCCCATGGATCTGGTATTTATGTTCTGGTCTATCAGTATCGGAATTATCTGCGGTGCAGGTCTCTATGAAGTAGCGCTGGTGACTTCCGTAGCAGTGACCATCTTTATTCTGGTTCTGGACATGATTCCGGTCAGCAAAGCACCGATGATGCTGGTAGTCAACAGTTCCAAAATGGACGGCGAGCAGCAGATTCTTGATGTGGTAGGAAAATACACCAAATCCTACAAAGTAAAATCCAGAAACCTTTCCAAAGGCCGCCTGGATATGGTAGTAGAGCTTCGGGTGAAAGAGGAGAGTGCTCTGGTATCTGAAGTAGCAGCATTAGAAGGAATGATCGGGGCATCTCTGATCGCACATGACGGTGAGGTTACCTTTTAATATATGAAAGCAGATTATGCGAAACGTGGTTATCACTATGTGAAGAACTACGGACTTTCTAAATTATATCTGAAAGCAAGAGAACGTCTGGAACGGGACGTTCTGGAAAAAGATTATCAGCAGTGGATGATCGCCGAGCGGCCTGCTGACAGCGAAAAAGAGCTGCAGCGGGAGCATCGCTTTGCCTATGCGCCGAAGATCAGCGTGGTGGTTCCGGTTTATAAGACACCGGAGACTTTCCTGCGGGAGATGGTAGATTCCGTACTGGGACAGACCTATGGAAATGTGGAACTCTGTCTGGCAGACGGAAGTGAGGAAGACAACGGACCGCAGAAGGTTCTGGAAGATTACGTGGCACAGGATTCCAGAGTCCGCTATGAAAAACTTCCGAAGAACCTGGGCATTGCGGGAAATACCAATGCAGCGCTGGATCTTGCTACAGGAGAGTATGTGGCGCTTCTGGATCATGATGATTTTCTGGAAGGGCATGCCCTGTTTGAAATGGTCAAATGGCTGCAGACCCATCCGGAAGCGGATATGATCTATACGGATGAGGATAAGGTAAGCTTTGATTCCGCTATTTTTTTTCAGCCTCATTTTAAACCGGATTTCAACCCGGATCTTCTGCGTACCAACAACTATATCTGCCATTTCCTGATGGTGAAACGGACGCTGATGGAGCAGGCCGGCAAATACCGGGAGTCCTTTGACGGGGCGCAGGATTATGATTTTATTCTCCGCTGCAGTGAACTGGCACGAGAGATTGACCATATTCCGCGGGTGCTCTATCACTGGAGATGCCATCCGGCATCTACGGCCGGAAATCCGGAAAGCAAGATGTACGCTTATGAGGCAGGCAGACGGGCACTGGAAGGGCATCTGGAGCGGACCGGGGTAAGCGCTGCGGTACAGTGTATGGATAATCCGGGATTTTACAGAGTCTGCTATATGCCGACGGAGACTCCAAAGGTCAGTATTGTACTTTTGAATGTGTCGGATGCAGGAACCTTAAAGCGTCTTGTAAAAGTGGTTTCCAGACAGACTGGCTACTCAAATTATGAGATTCTGGTACTTTTAGAAAATCCAAAGAAAAATAAAATAATTCTGAATTTTATAAAAGAACATAGACAAACACCCATAAAAGTAGTATATTGTAATAGCGCGTGTAATAAATTTGTAACATTTTCCAGCCTGGCAGAGAAAATGGACAGTGATTATCTGCTGTTTCTGGATGGAAGAACAGGCAATATTTCACGTGGGTTTATGGATTTATTTCTTGGAAGCGCACAGCGGGCAGATATTGGTGCTGTGGGTGGACGCGTGTATGATGACAGGCGGAGACTCTGGCATGGAATCAAAGTGCTGGGTCTTAAGGGAACCGTCGGAGACGCTTTTGAAGGTCTGAAGGCGGGATATACCGGATATTTCCATAAAGCGATTTTACAGCAGAACTGCCATGCGGTTTCCGGAAAAGCCATGATGCTCAGAAGAGAACTTTTTTTGAAGGCAGGCGGTTTTTCCGAAGATGTGGAAGACCGTATGAAGGATGTGGATCTGTGCCTGAAGCTGGAAAAGCTGGGCTACAGAAATGTTTATGAGCCGGGAATTTCCGTGATTCTTCAGGATCATCAAAGAGGAAGAAAGCAGGGAGTAAGACCGGCTGCTCAGTTTGCAAAGAAGTGGAAGAGTCTGCTGCAGATGCCGGACAGATTTTATAACAGTAATCTGTCGCTGGACAATACGGATTTCAGAATCCGGGATTACCACCGGAGAGAGGATTGACAGATGCCGGATGTGAGTATCGTGATTCCCAATTATAATGGGATATCGTATCTGGAAGGATGCCTGAAATCCATACAGGAGCAGAAGAACATTCATCCGGAAGTAATAGTGGTGGATAATGGATCCACCGACGGAAGTCAGGATTATATCCAGAAAAAATTTCCTTTCTGTAAGCTGATCTGTCTGGATCAGAACTATGGGTTCTGCAGGGCGGTCAATGAAGGATTTCAGGCTGCGGAAAGTGAATATGTCATACTTTTGAATAATGATACGGAAGTAAAGCCGGAATTTTCAAGAAAGCTGTTGGATGCCATCCGTGCGGATCGGAGGAGATTTTCCTGTCAGGCCTGCATGCTCCAGTACCAGAATCCGGAGCTTGCGGATGATGCGGGAGATTTTTTCTGTGCGTTTGGCTGGGCATTTGCCAGAGGCAAAGGGAAACCGGCATCGGAGTATCAGAAAAGCGGCAGGATTTTTTCATCCTGTGCGGGCGCCGCGATTTACCGGAAAAGCCTGGTGTTACAACTGGGCGGGTTTGACGAGGTGCATTTTGCTTACCTGGAAGACTTGGATATTTCTTACAGGGCGAAGCTTGCCGGTTATGTGAACTGGTATGAGCCGGAAGCCCGGGTTCTCCATGTGGGAAGCGCGACCAGCGGGTCGAGATACAATCATTTTAAGGTAATACATGCAGCGGGAAATAATGTATATCTTCTATACAAAAACATGCCGCTGCTTCAGCTTGTCGTGAACGCTCCGCTGTTACTGGCGGGTTTTCTGATAAAGTATCTTTTTTTCGTGAAAAAGGGTCTGGGCAGGGATTACCGGGAAGGCCTCGCAAGAGGAATCCGGCTGTGCAGAGCGAATCCGGGGCGGAGAGCAGCCTTTGGAGCCAGACACATTCCCATCTGTTTCGGCATTCAGCTGGAGCTGTGGAGAAATATATTCCGTCTGGTGTAGGAAGTATCCGTAAAAGCTTCGGATAGAGCGAAGGGGGAAACATAGGTGAGAGTTTGTGATTAAGGATAATCAGCGGTATTTTAACCGTCTTCATGTGGTGATTGATGCCGCCGTCATTTGCATATCATATATTTTGGCCTGGGTCTACAAATTCTTGATTCTGAACGATCCGCCTGGACTGGGATTTGCCCTGTATATGGTGGCGTTGTTTGGCATTGTTCCATTATATTTGATGCTCTATCTGGCGTTTAATATGTACACCGCCAAGCGGGTACAGGGCTGGAGACTGGAGACGGGAAATATCTGTAAGGCCAACACGGTCGGACTTCTGATCGTCATGGCAGTATTCTTCCTGCTGAGAGAATATAATGGATATGCCTACGAATATTCCAGAACCATGTTGTTCTATTTTTATGTGGCCAACATTGTGATGGAATTGCTGGTTCGGAATGCCATCCGAATCGTGCTGAGAAAGATCCGCCGCAGTGGATTTAATCTACGGCATATTATTTTTGTGGGTTACAGCAGTGCAGCTGAATCTTTTATTGACCGCATTTACGCCAATCCTCAGTGGGGTTACCGTGTCTGCGGTATTTTGGATGATAATAAGGAGTCCGGATATACCTACAAAGGTGTGCCGGTGCTGGGGCCGACCGATGAGTTGGAATCAATTCTGGTGAATAACCGGCTGGATGAAATTGCCATTACGCTGGGACTCCGGGAATACTATAAACTGAAGCGGATCGTAGCGATCTGCGAGAAATCCGGCGTGCATACAAAATTCGTTCCGGATTATAATGATATCATACCGACGAGACCGTATACGGAGGATCTTCTGGGACTTCCGGTGGTCAATATCCGGCACGTGCCGCTGACCAATACCTTTCATATGGTATGCAAGCGGGCAGTGGACATTGTTGGAGCCATTGTTGCCATCATCATTTTTTCGCCGGTTATGCTGGTTACGGCCATTTTGGTAAAAACAACGTCCAAAGGGCCGCTCATATACAAGCAGGAGCGTGTAGGACTCCATAACCAGACATTTCAGATGTATAAATTCCGTTCCATGGAAGTACAGTCTGAAAAAAGTGAAAAGCGGGCATGGACTGTCCGGAATGATCCCCGTGTGACAACGGTGGGAAAGATCATCCGGAAGACCAGCATCGATGAGCTTCCGCAGCTGTTCAATATCCTGAAAGGTGACATGAGCCTGGTGGGACCAAGACCGGAGCGGCCTTTCTTTGTTGAGAAGTTCCGGGAAGAGATCCCAAGGTATATGATTAAGCATCAGGTGCGTCCGGGTCTTACCGGATGGGCGCAGGTGAATGGTTACCGGGGGGATACATCGATCAAAAAGCGAATTGAATACGACCTGTACTATATTGAAAACTGGACGATGGGACTGGACTTCAAGATCTTGTTTCTGACATTTTTCAAGGGCTTTGTAAATAAGAATGCTTATTAGCAGGCGTAGAAAGGATGAATTATGGCAAAAGAAACTTTGAAAAAGACGACTTCGAAAAAAAGCACATCTCGTCAGAAAACGTCTTCTGCAAAATCCGCATCAACCAGAAGCAGAGGAAGTTCCAGGAAGAGAGCAGCCAGAAAGAAAAAACGGATGCTGATCTTCGGCGTTGAGATTGCAGTGATTCTCATTCTCGTACTTGGGTTTTGGATCGTGAGCAAACTGGATAAGATTCAGAAGCCGAAGGTAGAGCAGGATCAGATTGAGGTCAACGAGTCCCTGCAGGAGTCTACCGTAGCCACCATGAAAGGTTATACCACGATTGCCCTGTTCGGTCTGGATACCCGTGAAGCAGGACAGCTGGGAAGTGGTAACCGAAGCGATACCATTATTATTGCAAGCATCAACAATGACACCAAGGAAGTAAAACTGGTCAGTGTCTACCGTGATACCTATCTGAACCTGACCAATGGTAAATATAATAAATGTAATGCAGCTTATTCCGCAGGAGGTCCTGCACAGGCGATCAGTATGCTGAACACGAACCTGGACCTGGATATCGAGTATTATGTCAGTGTGGATTTTGCGGCATTGACGAAGACGGTTGACCTGATGGGCGGCATTGATATCGATGTAGATGATACAGAGATTGAACATCTGAATAACTATATTGTTGAGACCTCCAAGGTAACCGGTGTAGAGACGAAGTCTCTGACCACTACAGGTCTTCAGACACTGGATGGTGTACAGGCCACCTCCTACTGCCGTATCCGTTACACGGCAGGAGACGACTTCAAGCGTACAGAACGTCAGCGTGAGGTGATCATGCAGCTGGTAAGCAAGGCGAAGACGCTGGATATCAGCAAGATCAATGATATTATTGATGCGGTGTTCCCGTTGATCGCAACCAATTATACCAACGATGAGCTGGTAGCTATGGCTCCGCAGCTTCTGACCTATGATATTGTGGATACTACCGGATTCCCGTTTGACAAGGCAAATGCAACGGTCAAAGGAAAGGGTTCCTGCGTTGTTCCGGTAAATCTGGAAGAGAACGTAAAACAGCTCCATGAGTATCTTTTCGGCAATGATGATTATCAGCCGTCTAATGAGGTAACGGAGATTTCTGCACAGATCAATTCTGATACAGGATATTAAAGCATAGTGAATGAATAGAAGCGAGGGATTCGTGAAGTTCCCTCGCTTCGTTTCTATACAGGAAACATGCAGGAAAAAATGATGGAACAGGAGAAAATGATGACAGCGGATATTGTAATTCCGGTTTACCATCCGGGGACGGAACTGAAAGAACTGTTGAACCGTCTGAAAGACCAGACCAGACCGGTGGGACGGATCATTCTCATGAATACAGAGGAAGCACATTTTCCGGCAGATCTTCTGTCTGCTTACGAAAATGTGGAAGTCCATCATGTGACAAAGCAGGAATTCGATCATGGCGGAACCAGGGATCAGGGAATCCGAATGTCCCAGGCAGATGTGGTGATCTGTCTTACCCAGGATGCCGTGCCGGCGGATCGGTATCTGATTGAACATCTGCTGATGCCTTTTTCACAGGAAGAGGTCTGGGCGGCCTACGGGCGGCAGCTTCCCCGGGAGAACTGCCGGGAAGTGGAGAAATATACCCGCAGCTTTAATTACCCGGATAAAAGCAGAATCAAAGGAAAAGAAGATCTTCCGACACTGGGAATCAAGACGTTCTTCTGTTCCAATGTGTGCGCGGCATGGAGACGTGACAAATATGAAGAACTGGGCGGATTTGTAAAACGAACCATCTTTAATGAAGATATGATTTATGCGGGAACCATTGTGAAGGCAGGCGGTAAGATTGCCTACTGCGCGGATGCGAAAGTAGTGCATTCCCATAATTACAGTGCCATGCAGCAGTTTCACCGGAATTTTGACCTGGCGGTTTCCCAGACCATGCATCCTGAAATCTTCGGCGGCATCCGTTCGGAATCCGAAGGCATCCGGCTGGTGAAGAGAAGCCTTGCCTACTGCCTCAAAATCGGAAAACCATGGCTGATGATTCAGGTAGTGACCCAGAGCGCCGGAAAGCTTTTGGGCTATAAACTGGGACAGCGCTATGAACGGCTTCCGCGAAACGTAATTCTGGCGTGTACCATGAACCGGGAATTCTGGGATAAGGAGGAGCTATGAAAGGGAAAAGAACTAAGCGGGCCATGCTGACAGTGACCGTTCTGTGTATGGGACTTCTGGCTGGCTGCGGCACAAGTAAAGAGACAGAGGAACAGCAGCTGGCTTTACGGACACAGGGAATGGAACAGGCTCAGGAAGGCAGTTATGAAGATGCCATTGCTTCCTATAATGAGGCACTGGGACTTGCCGGTATGCATGCCGGGACTCTGGAACTGGATATTGCGGCATATAAAGCATCGGCACAGTACCATGCGGGAAATACAGAGGATGCCATTGCTACCTGCAGTGCCATTCTGGACCTGAAGGAAAGCGCGGAAATTTATACGACCAGGGGCCTTCTCTACCGGGAAGCAGGAAATACCGAGGCAGCGAAGGCAGATTTTACAAAAGCCATGAGCCTTACTTCCAAGAAGGACAAGGTGATGCTGGGAAGACTTTCCTATTATATGGAAGATTATACAAATGCCAAGACCTATCTGGAGGCAGCTGCCAAGGAAGGCGACCCGGAAGGAATCTACTGGCAGGCAGAACTGTACCGGGAGATGGGAAATACCGATTATGCCATTACCCTCTATCAGAACTATCTGGCAGGAGAAAAAGTCACCCATCAGGAAGCTTATGAGCGGGTAGCATCCTACCAGCTGGAGCAGGGAGACTACACCAGTGCACTGGACACCGTCCTGGCAGGAATCTCCATGGGAAACAGCGGATGCCTGCAGAAACTGATGGCATCAGAGATCGCCATCTATGAACAGCAGGGAAATTTCGACACGGCGCTTCAGAAGATGGAGACCTATCTGGAAAGCTATCCGGACGACGCGGATGCACAGAGAGAATATATCTTCCTGAAAACACGCGCCCAGGAGAGTGAGGCCGGGGCAGATACAGAGGCGGAAGAAGGAGCGGAAAGTTCCGAAGAATAGAGACAGAAACCATGTGGATTGCTAAATTTTCCGCGTGGTTTTTTGTTTATGTTACGGTTACGTACGACCTGACGGCTGCAGTGACAGGCTGTGAGCGGAACCGCTCGCGCTAAGTCCTCGATCCAGCGGTACTAAGATTCGAACATCGCAGCAGGCTCGTTCTCATCAAGTACCGGGACTGCGGACGTTCCTTTCACAGGCTGTCACTTTTGCCCGCACGGTCGTTTCAGATGCCTGTCGCTTCGACCTGCCAGGGAGCCGGTATCGTGTTCACAAAATCTCCACAAAAAAATATAAAATACACTTGACAAAGCACTATAGGGAGTGCTATCTTAAGTTACAGGAAATG
>CAVFMZ010000089.1:0-11795 GCA_963623675.1 Firmicutes bacterium CAG:176
CCGCGGACTGGTATCCGAAGGAATGCTTCTCTGTGCAGAAAATGAAAAAGGCGAATTTTCTCTGGTTGTTCCGGAAAAGGATATGCCGGCAGGCGCAGAAATCTGCTAAAATTCCATATGATTTTACAACAGCCGTGTAAGAATGCCCACACGGCTGTTTTTGTCTCATCAGGTATACAGCGCCTCTTTTTCTCATATACTTTTCTGACCCCACAGGATCAGGAGGTATCTTTCATGCGCAGAACTCTTATGTTCCGGACCGCCGGACTTTTTTTCTTTCTCCTGCTGTTATTCCTTACGATTCCCTTTCTGTCTCAAAAAAGCTTTTCTGATTTTACCATGCACCTTTTCCGACAGGAGCTTTCAGGAAATACCTTAAATCTTCACTATACCCTTGCCGATCCTGCTGCCTTTGGGATTACGACGAATCAAACCTCCTTTGGCTCATTTCCTGCAGAACCGGACCCGGAAAAACCCGCTGCTCTTCAGCAGTTAAAAGAAGAACTGGAAAACTTTTCCTCCCTGACCGGGGAAGAACAGCACACGAAAACGCTGCTCTCCTGGTGGCTTGACGGGCAGATTGCCCTGAACCAGTTTTATTATTTTCAGGAACCGCTTGGTCCCACACTGGGCATTCAGACCCAGCTCCCCATTCTGCTTTCCGAATATGTTTTCCGCTCAGAACAGGATGTGAATGATTATCTTTCTCTTCTCTCACAGCTTCCGGAATATTTTTCCGCACTTACTGCCTTTGAGCAGAAAAAAGCAGAGACCGGACTTTTCATGAATGCAGAAAGTCTTGAAAAAGTCATTTCCCAGTGCCGGCAGTTTCCTTCTGCTGTCAAAACTCATTTTCTGACAGACAGCTTCGAAAAACGGCTGGCAGACTGCTCGTTCCTTACCTCCGACCAGAAGATTTCCTATGAGATTCAGCAGCAAAAGCTTCTCGCCGACGCTGTCTTTCCTGCTTACGAACAGCTTGTCTCTGATCTTGATGCTCTTCATGGCTATTGTCCGGCAGAACCCCTGGGACTGGCTCGCGTTCCTGACGGCTCTTCTTATTTTCAATGGCTTTTAACCTATGAAACCGGCACCAGCCGGGCAGTTCCCGAAATCCGGGAGCTTCTGGAAGATCAGATTGCCTCTGACTACAAGACCATTCTTCAGGCGGTGCAAAATGGCGTGAATCTGCTTCATCCTGTCCAGGAAACACCTTTGCCTTCCACGGAGCCCGGACAGATGCTCCTTTATCTCTCCAAAGAAATTCAAGATGATTTTCCTGCGGTTTCTGACATTTCCTGGCAGATCAAAAATGTGCCGGATGCCCTGACTTCCACTTTAAGTCCCGCCTTTTTCCTGACGCCTCCTTTAGATATTCCCCAGGAGAATATAATCTATATCAATCCATCCTATGAGCCAGATGAAAAGGAGCTTCTCACCACCCTGGCACATGAAGGCTATCCGGGCCACCTCTATCAGAATACATTTGAGGCTTCCCTCACCCCGGTCCGCAGCCTCCTCTATATCGGCGGCTATACGGAAGGATGGGGACTGTACAGCGAGCTCTATGCCTATGATTTTCTGGGCTATACAGAGGAGACTGCCTCTGCCCTCCGGGCGCTCTCCTCCCTAAACTATGCCATCTGCTCTGTCCTGGACCTGGAAATTCACATGGAAGGATGGAACGAGGCGGACTGTGGGGAATACCTGAACGCTTTCGGCATTTCCAATGCAGAACAGGTGCATGCGCTCTATCTTACCCTGCTGGAAGAACCCGCCAATTACCTGAAATACTACCTTGGTTACCTGGAAATCTGCAAATTAAAGGAGAGTGCTGTTACACACTCTCCCGCTCTTTCTCTTTATGAATTTCACCGTTGGTTCCTGGAATATGGCCCGGCTCCTTTTTTCATGCTGCAGGAAGATCTGGAATCAGAATTCCTTAAAATATCCTCTCAGCTTCTCCAGCGCCCGCGCCAGAATGTCCAGTTCCTCGCCCTGGAATCCGTCCATGACCGTCTGTACCATCCGCCGGTGGAAGTCTGCATGCTTCTCGTAAGCTGATCTTCCTTTGTCTGTCAGGGAGATCAGTACCACACGCTTGTCCTCAGCGCTTCTGACTCTGGTCACATACCCTTTTTTCACCAGATTATTGATGGCCGTTGTCAGGGTTCCCATGGTAACGGCCATAGCTTTCGCCACCGTTCCCATATTTTTCGGTTCCTTGATTCCAATGGCATCGATAATATGCATATCGTTAATGGAAATCTCCTTAAAGCTTCCTGTAATCAATGCTTTTTGTTCCACGTCCAGAATTTCGTTGAACAGCATTACCAGCAAATTGTTAAAGACTTCCTCCTGATTCACGTTTCCAACCTCCATGCGACCTTTCTGGATTTCAGTATAACACACGGAAATGAAAATCGTCTATTATTTTACGGCAAAAATCTGATCCAGTTCTTTCACTTCTCCGGTTTTCAGAATCTCTACATCTTCTGCTTCTGTTGCCACAACCACAACCGTAATATCATAACCTGCTTTTTCCAGCGCTTCCTTGTCAAACTCTAGCAGTTTTTCGCCCTTCTTCACCTTGTCACCGGTCTGTTTCAGCGGCGTAAAATGAAGTCCCTGCAGTTCTACCGTATTCACACCCACGTGAATGAGAATCTCATTTCCCAGGCTGCTCTTTAAGCCGATGGCATGTTTGGTATCAAAGAACAGGGTAATCTCACCGTCGAAAGGAGCTGCCACCTCGCCTTTTTCCGGAATAATTCCCACACCTTTTCCCAGCATTCCTGCTGCAAATACATCATCTTTGATCTCGGTATAAGAAATGGAAGTACCGGTTACCGGTGCACAGATGATTTCATCTTTCTGACCCTGCAGTACCTCTTTTTCTTCTGATACTTCTTTTACCAGTTTTTCAGAAGGAGTGGTATCCTGCGCAGGATCTTTATAACCGAACATCCAGGTCAGGGCAAATGCAACACCTGCTGAAATTGCGAACATAATAATGTAGTTGATCGGATCATTCAGGCAAAGCAGAAGTCCGAAGATACCGGTAACTCCGGTACCGGTGGCACCCAGTCCTACGATGGAAGCATACAGAGCTCCGCAGGCCCCACCTGCCGCACCGCAGATAAAGGGGCGGAAGAACCGTAAGTTGACACCGAAAATCGCCGGCTCCGTGATTCCCATGAAACAGGACATGGCGGACGGAACAGCCATGGATTTGGTCTTCTGATTTTTTGTTTTCAGGGCAACGGCCAGTGCTGCTGCACCCTGTGAGATATTTGCTGCGGATGCCAGCGGAAGCCAGTAAGTCTTTCCGTAAAGTCCCAGCTGTGCCACATCAATCACGGTATACATATGATGAACTCCGGCAACCACTGTTGCTGAATAGAATCCACCCATGATAAAGCTTCCGATACCAAACGGCAGGGTGATTAACTGCTGTACACCACCGATAATTCCATTTTCAATGGCGACAAAGACCGGTCCGATGATAGAGTAGGTTAAATATCCGGTTACAAATACACTGACCAGCGGAGTCACGAACAGGTCGAACATGGCCGGTACAATTTTGTGAAGCCGTTTCTCAATAAAGCACATCACAAATACAGCAATAATAACCGGAATTACATGGCCCTGATAGCCCACCATATCAATCTTATAAAGACCGAACCATACACTCTGGGTCTGCTTTACACCCTCGGTTGCCACCGTCCAGGCATTCTGCAGATTCGGATGAATCATCAGCATACCGATGACAGCGCCCAGATACTGGTTGCCGCCAAATACTTTTGCCGCGCTGAAGGCAATCAGAATGGGGAGGAAGGTATAAGCCGTATTTCCAAACAGATTGGCAAATACGAAGATGGATCCGGAAGTATCAATGTTCAGGAAACCGTTGTTTACCATGAAATTCAATGCTTCCATGATACCCATGAGGAATCCGCTGGCTACAATGGCCGGAATGATCGGAACGAAAATATCGCCCAGTGTCTTGATGGCCTGTTTGTACCAGGGCTGTTTTGCAGTTGCCGCTGCTTTGGCTTCTTCGGTGCTGGCACCTGTCAGCCCGGAAATGCTTAAGAACTCGTCATAGACTTTATTTACCACACCGGTTCCCAGGATAATCTGAATCTGTCCGGATGCGCTGAAAACGCCTTTGACGCCGTCAATTTCTTCCACCTGTTTTGCATCACATTTTTCATTGTCCGCCAGTACCAGACGTAATCTGGTAGAACAATGGGCGACAGAGATAATGTTCTCTTTTTTGCCCACTTTTTCATAGATTTCTTCTGCAGTCTTTCTGTAATCCATGCTCACTTTTCCTTTCCCCTTCTCTTTGTGACTTTTATTACACTTTGTATCGATAAGATCCTGTCAGCCCATCCCCGCTTACTTTTACGGTATACTGGTCTTTTTCAGGATAACATCTCGTGGAAAATACATCTTTTCCATCATTCATAAATACTTCCACACAGGAGCTGTCCACAACCACGCGAATGTCCGTGCATTTCTGCATTTCTCTCGCCCGTAAGTCTCTTCCGCATCCCAGCTTCTCATTGAGAAATTCCATCCTGAATACGTATTCTTCTGGGCTCCACGAAAGTTTCAGTCCATCCGCAATGAGGACCTCCCATTTCTGATTGGTATTCTTCAGATTCAGTTCATAGCAGATATCGGTCGTTCCTGTATACTGTCCTGCAAAAGGAACTTCCTGATTCCACCACTGTGCAAGCTCCTGCACCGGATTCTGGCATACGATGCCGTCTTTTAAGCTTACCTCTCTGGCCAGTGTCAGGCAGTGCTGCCATCCATCTTCCACGGTTCGATTGGTATATTCATCGGTGGAATCTGCCATTCCCATCCAGCCAAGAAGAATTCTCCTGCCATCCTCCAGAACGAACGTCTGCGGCGCGTAGAAGTCAAATCCGCCATCCAGCTCCCGGAAGCCTTCCGGTACTCCGTCCGTCCGGAAATCTCCTTTGATCACTGTGGTTACGGTCTGGTACTTATTGGCGTATTTGTATCCATCCTGCTCCACTCCCTGGGGCGAAATGCAGAGAATGGTCTGTCCGTCCAGTTCATAGAGGTCCGGGCATTCCCACATGAATCCAAATGCTTTCTCTGATTCCAGTCTGTGAATGCAGTTCCAGTGCTGTTTATCTTCCGATGAGAAGACCAGCACCACGCCTTTGTCCTCTTTGGTTCTGGCTCCCTGCACCATGTAGTAGGTTCCATCCTGCTTCCATACTTTCGGATCCCGTACATGACAGGTCAGATCCCACGGATAATCCTTATTGGTCATGAGCAGCTCCTTGGATTCAATCTGCTCACCATCGCTGCTCACCGCAAGAATGGTATTGGATTCTCTTCCGTTGGTGATGTAGTTGTAATCTCCCAGCTGCTTTACATTGCCGGTATAAAACAAATACATCTTTCCGTCTTCCACCAGGGCTGATCCGGAATAAGCGCCGTGACAGTCATAGGGCTGATCCGGCTGCATGGGTACTCCGGTAAACTCCCAGTGAAGCAGATCTTTGCTCTCGCAGTGTCCCCAGAATTTTAATCCGCCTTCCGGTTCAAAAGGGGACATCTGGAAAAATGCGTGATACGTATTGCCCATCTGGCAAAGTCCATTGGGATCGTTGAGCCATCCCACCGGCGGTGCTGCATGGAGCAGTGGAATCCATCGTCCCGGCTTCCTGTGCTCCTGGATTTCTTTGGTTACCAGTTTCTCAAGTGTTCGATGTAATGCATTCATTCCCGTTCTTCGTTCTCCTTTCTTCCGATTCTATCTGAGCTTTCCCTGCAGATCAGTTCCGCGTGAAGCGGGTGATCCAGCCGCTCAGTTTCCTCCGGATGGTCAAGCCTTTCTAAAAGCCGTGCCACAGCCAGCTCTGCCATATTCTGATTGGGCTGTGCAATACTGGACAGCTTTGGATACAGATACTCACACATATAGGTGTTATCGAATCCCACAACTCCCGCCTCTTCCGGAATGCGTATTCTCAACTGCTCCAAAAGTCCCAGCGCCTGTACGGCTCTGCGGTCATTGTAAGCAAAGATTCCTGTCGATCCCGGATGCCTGCTGAAGTGTCTTTCCAACGCTTCCCGAACCTGCTCTGTATCCTTCGTGGTAATCACGGTCAGGTGAGCAGGCGCGTCCATTCGGAGTTCTTTCAGCATCTGCTCAAATCCTGTATATTTTTCATCCGACGTCTTTCCCAGGAACAGGAACTCTTCATATCCCTGCTCACACAGATGTCTGGCTGCCTGAGCACCGGCTTCCGCATGATCCACATAGAAGGAATCCATGCCGGATGCCCTTCTCGTAATGACCACCGCCGGAATCTCCAGCTTTCTCACCTGCTCTTTCCACTGAGCAGCTTCCGCTTCCACGGGCACCACGATGAGTCCGTCCACCCGGTAACGCCGGACCACATCCAGACATTCCTTCTCGTGATCCCGGTCATAACCGGAATTAAAGAGAATCATGCTGTAACCGGCCTGTCCTGCTGCCTGCTCAATGTGTTTGACCAGATCTGCAAAAAATGCATTTCCAATATCCGTCACCACTACGCCGATCAAATGAGTTTTACTTCCCACCAGGCTCTGGGCCATAACGTTTGGCTGAAAATCATGTTCCCTGGCACATGCCAGCACCCTTTCCCGGATCTCCGGATTTACTGCTTTATTACCATTCAATACACGGGATACGGTAGGCTGTGATACCCCCGTCAGTCTCGCTATTTCTGCCATTGTAATCATAGATCTCTCCCGTTTGTGAATACGTATTCACAAGTTCTGTCATCATACTACCATGTCCTTATTTTCCAGTCAATTAGGACATATTTATAATTTTTAGCTTTGGTTTTTGTGCAGATTATACGAGACGCGCCAGCACTACACTGGCTGCAATACCAGCCGCCGTGGAAAATAATGCACCGGCCAGGGTCCAGCGGATTTTTGACACCTTTGCGGTGAGAAAATAGATACTCATAGTATAGAAGACCGTTTCTGTGCAGCCCATCATAATGGACGCCGTCATACCGGTCAAAGAATCTGTTCCATATGCTTTATAGAGATCCAGTACAAGGGAAGTGGCTGCCGAAGACGAAAAGAGGCGGACTAATGCCAGCGGAACCAGCTGCTCCGGCACATGAATCCATCCTGCGGGCACGGACAAAATCTCTGCCGCCAGATCGAGAAATCCGGATGCCCGCAGCATGCCCACCGCCACCATCAGGCCTATGAGCGTCGGCAGAATTTTCACTACGGTTTTTCCGCCTTTGGCCGCCCCTTTTACAAAAGTATCATAAACCGGCACCTGCTCCGCCAGCCCGCAGGCAGCCACATAGAAAATCAGCATGGGAATCATAAAATCAGAGAGATAAGAAATCAGATGCATGGAGATTTTCTCCTTTTTTTATCAGTATATTCCCCTCTTTTCCTTCTATTCAAAGGAAATATCCCTGTGTTCCACGGAGGTGGAAAATACAATCAGGGTTTTGGTATGGCCGAACTGCTGCAGTTCATTGATAAAATGATCCAGCTCCACCGTGGACTGATAGGCCACTTCAATGAGCATGGAATAGTCCCCGGTCACGCAGTTGCATTCAATGACATTGGGAATGGACTGAATAAACGGATAAAACTCTTTTTTCTGATAAGGCTCCACACTTAAATTAATAAACGCTTTGATACCATACCCAAATGCTTCATAGTTGACCTGCGCATGAAATCCTTTTAAGATTCCTTCCTTTTCCAGACGGCTGATCCGCGCAGACACGGCAGGTGAAGACAGATATACTTCTTTCGCAATCTCCTTTACGGGAATCCGTGCATTTTTCTGAAGCATTCCGATAATCTTTTTGTCAATCGAATCCAATGTATATTCCATACCTGACTGTCTCCTTAATTTTTTCCAAGAGTAGCACTACCATTCCTTCTTTTCAACCTTATTTTCAAAAGTCAGACGAGAAAAATATTTATTTTATTTTGTGAGCAGCTTTGATTTAAAATTTAAAGAAGGTTCTCACTTAAAAGTATTTACATTCTGCTCAAAAGAGACTATCTTTACCCGCATAGCAGACAAACGATTCTACGTTAAAAGGAGAGACATGAATATGAGCAGCACACGTACAGAAAAAGATTCTATTGGATATATGGAAGTTCCGGAGGAGGCTTATTACGGCGTTCAGTCCCAGCGGGCCGTGGAAAATTTCCCGATTACCGGGACGAAAATGAATCCGGATTTTATTATCAATATGGCAAAAATCAAAAAGGCAGCCGCCATTACCAACCGAAACGCCCTGCGGTTAAGCCCTGACAAATCAGACGCCATTGTCCGTGCCTGTGATGAAGTGATTCATGGAAAATTCAGAGAGGAATTTATTGTCGATCCCATTCAGGGCGGAGCCGGAACCAGCGCAAACATGAACATGAACGAAGTCATTGCCAACCGCGCCAATGAACTGATGGACGGAAAAAAAGGAATCTATGACCACATCCATCCCAACGACCACGTCAATATGGCACAGTCCACCAACGATGTCATTCCCACCGCCGGAAAGCTGACCGTCCTCACCCTGCTGATTCCGCTTCTGAAAGAGCTTGGCAGACTGGAGGAAAGCCTCTCCCGGAAATCCGAAGAATTCGATGACGTGATTAAAATGGGCCGGACTCAGCTGCAGGATGCCGTTCCCATGCGCCTTGGACAGACCTTCCACGGATATGCATCCATGGTAGCCCGGGATATCAGACGGCTCACCGAGGTTAGCAGAGAAATGTATACGGTAAACTTAGGCGGCACCGCCATTGGTTCTTCCATCAATGTGTCTCCGGCTTACCTTCATAATGTAGTTCCCTGCTTAAGCAGTATTACCGGCTATCCGCTGATTCAGGCGGAAGATCTGTTCGACGCCACCGAAAATCTGGACGGATTTGTCGCTGTATCCGGTGCTGTGAAAGCCTGTGCCGTTAATTTATCCAAGATGTGCAACGATCTGCGGCTGTTATCCTCCGGCCCCAGAACCGGCCTGGGAGAAATCCATCTTCCCGCCATGCAGAACGGCTCCTCCATCATGCCTGGAAAAGTAAATCCGGTCATCCCGGAAGTGGTCACTCAGGTTGCATTTCTCATTGCCGGACACGATATGACCATTACCATGGCTGCCGAAGCCGGACAGATGGAATTAAATGCATTTGAGCCCGTGGTATTCCACAATTTGTTTGAATCTCTCACGGCTCTCACCGGTGCTGTCCGCACCCTGACGGATCACTGCATTACCGGCATTACTGCTGACCGGGAGCGCTGCAAATCTCTCATGGAGCAGAGTGCCGGAATTGCTACTGCATTGTGTCCATACATTGGTTATCAGAAAGCAGCAGATATTGCAAAAACAGCATTAAAGACCAACCGCACTGTCCGGGAACTTGTCCTGGAGCAGAAATTAATGACTGCATCCGAACTGAACCATGTACTGGATCCCTATGCCATGACGGAAGTCAGCGACTCCATGAAAAAGGCCATGTAAAGCGACCTTCTTGTCTTGTGGTTTTCTCTGTGTTAAACTGGAATTATTATTTTATATTTTTATATAGTTACGTGGAGGAAGAATGAAATGCTGTCATTTGCAAATGACTACCAGGAAGGCGCTCACGAGAAGATTTTACAGCGCCTGATCGAGACCAATCTGGAGCCGGTCTCCGGATATGGAACTGACCCTTACTGTGAACGCGCAAAAGAAAAGATCCGCACAGTCTGCGAGTGCCCGGAAGCCGACGTCTGGTTTCTGACCGGAGGTACACAGACCAACCAGGTGGTAATCGATGCCATGCTGGCTCCTTATGAGGGCGTAGTCGCTGCCGAGACAGCCCATGTGGCTGCTCACGAAGCAGGCGCCATCGAATACAGCGGACATAAAGTACTGACCATTCCCCAGCATGAAGGAAAGATCTATGCTGAAGAGCTGGAAACATTTCTCCGGAAATTCTGGGATGATGGAAATCACGAACATATGGTATTTCCGGGCATGGTATATATTTCCCATCCGACAGAGTACGGTACTCTTTATACAAAAAATGAACTGGAAAATCTCTCCGCCATCTGTGAGGCTTATGAGATTCCTCTCTATATGGACGGAGCACGGCTTGGATATGGCCTTATGAGCAGCAATACTGACGTGACCCTGTCCGTCATTGCCCGCTGTTGCGATGCTTTCTACATCGGCGGTACCAAAGTAGGCGCTCTCTGCGGCGAAGCTGTGGTATTTCCGAAGAATAACACGCCGAAGCACTTCCTGACCCGGATCAAACAGCACGGAGCACTGCTGGCCAAAGGCCGCCTTCTGGGTGTTCAGTTTGATACCCTTTTTACGGACGACCTGTATTTTATACTGGGACGCCATGCCATTGATATGGCAGAGCACTTAAAAGAAGGACTTCTTGCCAAAGGAATTTCTTTCTATCTGGAGTCTCCCACCAATCAGCAGTTTCTGCTGCTCACCGATGAGCAGGCAGAGCGGTTGAAACATGAAGTCAATTATTCCTTCTGGGAAAAACCGGATGAAGATCATACGGTTATCCGCCTTGCCACCAGCTGGGCCACCACCAAAGAGCAGGTGGACGAACTGATTGAGGTTATCGGCAATCTTCTGTAACTGTCCGCTTCCGGGTCATCCATTTACAGAACAATACCCCTGCTCCCGTACTGATGAGCGTAGCCAGAATTGCCGGGCCCACCACCGCGGCCGGGCGGACGCTTCCATACTGGCTACGGTAGGCAATGATATTCACCGGTATCAATTGCAGGGACGAAATATTAAATACCAGAAATGTACACATCTCCTCACTGGCTGTGCCCTCCGGTACTGCTTCCGGGAGATGTTTTTTTCTCCGCTCCGCTTCCAGCTGCGACAGTTCCTCCATAGCCTTTAAACCCGCCGGTGTGGCCGCCCAGCCAAGCCCCAGAATATTGGCAATGCAGTTCATGGAAATGGCATCCATGGCCGGATGTCCTTCCGGAATGTCCGGAAACAGCCATCTCAGAAATGGTTTCATTTTCATTGTCAGCCGATGGGTCAGTCCCGCTTCTGTCCCGATTTCCATTAATCCCATCCAGAATGACAAAATACCCAGCATGGTAATACAGAGCATCACCGCCTCTTTGGAAGAATCGATGGCCGCCTGGGTTACCTGCGGCATGGTTCCGTGTAATGCCCCGTAGACCACAGCTGTCAACATCATGCCTGCCCAAAGTAGATTCATAAAAAAGCTCCCGCAAACTCACATTTCTCACTGTAAGTTTACGGGAGTATCCGCACAATCATGACTCTTATCAACTTAAATTTCTTTGGCAGATATCTGCACCCTCTGAATTTTCCCCATCCCCGCAGAATATATAGTTTTCAATTATAAGCCATACTCTTTATACAATTTTTCCATATAGCCTTCATCAGAAACCGCTTTCTGCAAATCTTCCATGCGGCCATCTTTTAATAGGATACCATACAATTTATTAAGACGGCTTTCGCCCTTTTTTATTCCAGATACTTCTCCACGCGCCTCTCCAATCCGGATTCCTTCTTCCCTGGAGCTGCTCATCTGTGAGTTATAGTCAAGGATGGCCTTTTGACGTGCCTCATATTCCAGGCGTTTCCGCTCGTCAGCACTGAGTTTTTGCAGAACTTCGTAGGCTTCATTAATATAAGTATCTTCTTCTGCCATCTTTTCAAAATCCTCCCTTCTCTCTGCGGACAGGAACCGCATCCACTTAACGACCA
>CAVFMZ010000090.1:0-11613 GCA_963623675.1 Firmicutes bacterium CAG:176
AAATATATTTTGAAATTCAAACTATATAAAGGAGAATACAATGTCTAAAATTGCATTTATGTTCCCGGGGCAGGGCGCCCAGTATACGGGAATGGCAAAAGATTTTTATGATACATTTCCGGTGAGCCGCAAAGTATTTGAGGACGCATCGGAGGCCTCCGGACTGGACATTCCGGCACTCTGTTTTGAGGAGGATGCGCGTCTGAACCAGACCGAGTACACCCAGATCTGTATGCTCACTGCAGAAGCCGCTATTTTAAAGGCAGTGGAGGAGCAGGGCGTGACTTCTTCCGTCAACGCTGGTTTAAGCCTTGGCGAGTACGGCGCGCTGATCGCATCCAAAGTCATGAGTGAAAAGGATGCATTTTCGGTGGTCCGCAAGAGAGGTATTTACATGCAGGAAGCGGTTCCTACCGGCGGAGCCATGACAGCAGTACTGGGACTTAACGCAGCCACCATCGAAGAGGTGTGTGCGAAGACAGAAGGCATCGTTTCCATCGCAAATTATAACTGCCCGGGGCAGATCGTCATTACCGGAGAAGAGGCAGCAGTAGCCCGTGCGGCAGAAAGTCTGAAGGAAGCAGGAGCTAAGAGAACCGTAGCACTGAAAGTCAGCGGACCGTTCCACTCTAAAATGCTGGAAGGTGCCGGTGAGAAACTGGGAGAAGCATTGGAACATGTAGCGCTTAAGGAGTTCACGACACTGTATATTACCAATGTGACTGCAGACTACGTAACCTCTACAGAACAGGTAAAAGACCTTCTTCGCCGGCAGGTATCCTCCAGTGTCCGGTGGCAGCAGTCCGTAGAGCGGATGCTGGCAGACGGCGTGGATACGTTTGTGGAGATCGGACCGGGCAAGACCTTATCCGGATTTATGAGAAAGATCGACCACAGTGCGAAGACCCTGAACATCGAAAATATGGCTGATTTTGTGAAAGCCATGGCAGAGCTGAAAGGAGAGTAAGCATGCTGGAAGGAAAGATTGCTCTGGTAACCGGAGCAGCAAAAGGAATCGGAAGAGCCATTGCACTGGCACTGGCCGCAGACGGAGCAACCGTCATCGTCAATTACAACGGTTCTGCACAGAAGGCAGAGGCGGTTGTCGGGGAGATCAAAGCACTGGGAAGAGACAGTGAGGCTTATCAGTGCAACGTTGCAAATACTGCAGATGTGGACGCCATGATCAAGGATGTGATTAAGCGATACGGTCGTCTGGATATTCTGGTAAATAACGCAGGTATTACCCGCGACAACCTGATTATGAAAATGTCCGAGGAAGATTTTGACGCAGTCATTGACGCCAACTTAAAGGGATGCTTTAACACCATCAAGGCAGCCAGCCGCCAGATGCTGAAGCAGCGCAGTGGACGCATTATTAATATTACTTCTGTATCCGGTATTCTTGGAAATGCAGGCCAGGCAAATTATGCGGCATCCAAGGCAGGCATCATCGGTCTTACCAAGACCATGGCAAGAGAGCTGGCAAGCCGCGGCATTACGGTCAATGCCATTGCACCGGGATTTGTGGATACGGAGATGACCCAGGTGTTGTCTGATGAGGTAAAAGAGGCAGCAACGAAACAAATTCCGCTGGGACGTTTCGGAAAGCCGGAAGATATTGCCAACATGGCAGCGTATCTGGCATCTGAGAAAGCAGCATATATCACAGGACAGATTATCAGTGTAGACGGAGGTATGGCAATCTGATGAGAAGAGTAGTAGTAACCGGCATGGGAGCCATCACTCCCATGGGATTGAACGTAAAAGAGTATTTTGATAATATTAAGGCAGGAAATCACGGATTTACCACCATTTCCAGGTTTGACGCTTCTGAATACAAAGCCCATGTGGCAGCAGAGGTCAAAGGCTTTGTGGCAAAAGAATACATGGATTTCAAGGCAGCAAAGAGAATGGAGCCCTTCTCCCAGTACGCAGTTGCAGCAGCAAAAGAAGCCATGGAACAGGCAGGACTGGATATGACGAAGGAAGATCCCTATCGGGTAGGCTGCTCCATCGGTTCCGGTATTGGAAGCCTGCAGGTGGTGGAGAGAGAGTATTCCAAACTGCTGGAAAAAGGACCGAACCGTGTGAACCCGCTGATGGTTCCCATGATGATTTCCAATATGGCAGCAGGAAATGTTTCCATCGCTTACGGACTGAAAGGAAAGAGCCTGAATGTGGTAACCGCATGTGCAACCGGTACCCACTCCATCGGTGAGGCGTACAGAAGCATCCAGACCGGTGATGCGGATGTGATGCTGGCAGGCGGAACCGAGAGCTGTATCTGCCCGATTGGTGTGGCTGGATTCGCAGCATTGACTGCTTTGTCCGGCAGTGAAGATCCGGAGCGCTGCTCCATCCCCTTTGATAAAGATCGTGATGGATTTGTCATGGGTGAAGGTGCAGGTGTCGTTATTCTGGAGGATCTGGAGCACGCAAAGGCAAGAGGCGCGAAGATTCTGGCAGAGATAGTCGGCTATGGTGCCACCAGTGATGCTTATCACATCACTTCTCCGGCAGAGGACGGCATGGGAGCCGCTACCGCCATGAAGTGGGCAGTGGAGGAGTCCGGTGCAGCCATGGAAGATATTATGTACATCAACGCACACGGAACCAGCACCCATCACAATGATCTTTTTGAGACCCGCGCCATCAAGCTGGCTTTTGGTGAGCATGCAAAAGAAATGAAGATCAATTCTACCAAGTCCATGATCGGACATCTTCTGGGTGCAGCAGGTGCAGTCGAGTTCATCACCTGCGTGAAAGAGATGGAGGAGAGCTTTGTCCACGTGACCAGAGGTCTGGAACATCCGGACGAAGAACTGGATCTTGATTATGTACAGGGTCACGGCGTGGAGATGGAGTTAGAGTATGCGCTGTCCAACTCCCTTGGATTTGGCGGACACAATGCAAGTATTCTGATTAAGAAATACGCGGAGTAAGTAAAAGCAGCGAAGTGGCTCCGGACAGAAAGGAAGTAGACATATGGTAATGGATATTAAAGAAATCATGGAAGTGATTCCTCATCGGCAGCCGTTTCTGCTGATCGACCGGATCGAGGAACTGGAACCGGGAAAAAGAGCGGTAGGCAAGAAATGTGTGACGTATAATGAGCCGTTCTTCAACGGACATTTCCCACAGGAACCGGTGATGCCGGGCGTTCTGATTCTGGAAGCACTGGCCCAGACCGGTGCCGTGGCTATCTTAAGCCAGCCGGAAAATAAAGGCAAGACCGTTTATTTTGGCGGAATTGATAAAGCAAAATTCAAACGGAAAGTTGTTCCTGGAGATGTGCTGACACTGGAACTGGAGATTGTGAAACAGAAAGGACCCATCGGTGTGGGTACCGCAAAGGCAACCGTGGATGGAAAGCTGGCTGCCTGCGCGGAGATGACATTTGCGATAGGGTAACTTCGCGACATGCCATCCGTGACATGACCTCCGCTCATGAATAAACACAGCCTCATCTTTTTGTTCGCTCCAATAGCATACTGTTTGTTTATTCATGCAGCGTCGGGCAATCTCATTTACACCTGCAATTGATTGTAGATTTCCATGATTTCGTCTTTCGTGGCCAGTAATTCGGAGAAAGCACTGGCGCTGCCTGCGGCGAGGGCCATGCGGAAAGCGTGCGCGTAATCGTGCTGTTCCAGCCATCCGGCGAGGAAGCCTGCGACCATGGAGTCCCCGGCACCGACGGCATTGACCAGACGACCCTTTACGGCGTCGGAAGTATAGACCTCGCCATTTTCCGCTACGAGAGCGGCACCTTTTCCACCCATGGAAACCAGTACATTCCGTGCGCCCTGCTTCTGCAGTTCTTTTGCATAAGGGATGACTTCTTCATGGGTATTAAATTCCAGACAGAAAAGTTCTCCCAGTTCATGCTTATTTGGCTTGATCAGGAAGGGATGATACTTCAATACATTCGTGAGCAGATCCTTCGTAGCATCCACCACTGTCAGGATGTTCCGACCCTGCAGCCGTGCCAGAATGTCCTCATATGTGGATGCAGGCATGGAAGCGGGAATACTTCCGGCCAGGATGAGAATGTCTCCGTCCTGCAGCTGATCCAGCTTCTGCATCAGTGCTTCAACATGAGCATGCTCAATGACCGGTCCCTGTCCGTTGATCTCTGTCCCGTCATAGTTCTTTAACTTCAGGTTGATGCGGGAACATCCCTTTTCCAATTTGATAAAATCGCTTTTAAATCCAATGGTTTTAACCTGGCGGAGAATTTCATCTCCGACAAAACCTGCCGCAAATCCAAGAGCAGTGCTGTCCATGCCGAGATTTTTCAGAACCGTGGATACGTTGAGTCCCTTTCCACCGGGGAGCATCAGTTCCGTGTCCGTCCGGTTGGTATTCCAGAGCTTAAAGTCCTTTATTGATACAATATAATCAAGAGAGGGATTGAATGTCACAGTATAAATCATGATGTCGACCTCCGTTAAAATTTTCTCAAACAGAGAAATTATATCATGAATGAAAAGGAAAAGGGATATATTTAGAAAAATTTCAGAAAAAATAACTTTGTTCCGGACACCTAAAATCAAAAAGAGGGAGCCTTGCGGCCCCCTCTTCATTAGCTCCTTATCCTTCGATAGAAACATATTTCTTCTGTTCAACAGCAGGTTTGGCTTCTTTCTTCGGAACGAAGAGTTTCAGGATACCATGTTTAAATTCAGCTTTGATATCCTCTTCGGTCACATCCTCGCCAACATAGAAGCTACGCTGGCAGGAACCGGCAAAACGTTCACGGCGGATATATTTACCGGATTTCTTATCCTTAGCATCTTCATCCAGACTCTTAGCTGCACTGATGGTCATATAACCATCCTTCAGTTCTACCTGAATCTCATCTTTCTTGAATCCCGGAAGATCCATCTCCAGAGTATATCCATCGTCATGTTCCTGAATGTCTGTTTTCATCAGGTTTGCTGCATGGTGACCATAAAGCTTTTTTTCGGCTTTGTCGTCGTAGAACGGAAAATCAAAAAAGTTATCAAATACGTTATCATTAAAAATACTAGGCATCAACATAAGTCATTTCTCCTTTCAGTGAACATCATATCTATTTTCATTTTTAGAACTCCCGGATGAGGAACTCTTCTTTTGTTCCCCTCTCTTTTGTTCTAGTTGTACTATAGCACATGTTATTAGCACTGTCAAGTGTTGAGTGCTAATTTTTTGTGAATTTTTTGTGAAATCTAAAAAAGTCAGAAAACAAAGAAGTCAAAAAGGATGATAAATGTTTTGCATCACTACTATTATATAGGCTATAATAAATACAAATATTTTGTATTCAGAAAGCAGGGAAGGGTATGCGAAGAGAAATCAGTATCGGCAAGCAGGATTTTGCGGTATTGCGAGAAAGTCAGTGCTTTTATATTGATAAAACAGATTTTATAAAGCAGTGGTGGGATTCCAGAGATGACGTGACTTTGATTACCCGGCCGCGGCGGTTTGGAAAGACACTGAATATGAGTATGCTTAACTGTTTTTTCTCTAATAAATATGTGGATCGGAGTGACCTTTTTGAAGGCCTGTCTGTCTGGAAAGAGGATGAATATCGGGCAATACAGGGAACCTATCCGGTTCTGCTTTTAAGCTTTGCATCTGTTAAAGCGGATAATGCGGCAGATGCCAGAAAGCAGATCAAGTCACGGATCACAAGTTTATATCAGGACTATGAATATTTGTTGGGAAGTGAAAGACTTAGTGATTCAGAAAAGCTGGCTTACAGGCGCGTGCTGACAGAGATGACAGAGATGGATGATGTGACGGCCTGCGATAGTCTGAATCATCTGTGTCGTTATTTGGAACGTGTGTATGAGAAAAAAGTAATTGTTCTGCTGGATGAATATGATACGCCCATGCAGGAATCCTATGTGTATGGATATTGGGAAGAACTGGCTTCCTTTTTGAGAAATTTATTTAATGCGACGTTCAAGACCAATGTCAGTCTGGAACGGGCGATGATGACTGGAATTACGCGGGTATCGAAGGAATCTATGTTTTCCGATCTTAATAATCTGAAGGTTGTCACTACGACTTCGGATCAGTATGCAGATTGTTTTGGCTTTACAGAAGAAGAAGTATTTGCTGCATTGACGGCTTTTCAGATGGAAGACAAAAAAGTGGATGTCAAGCATTGGTATGACGGATTTACTTTTGGATCACGCAGAGATATTTATAATCCATGGTCGATCACTAATTTCCTGAAAGAAAGAGAACTGCAGCCGTATTGGGTATCCACCAGTTCCAATGGTCTGGTGAATAAATTGCTTCGTACTGCATCCGCCGAGATGAAGTCTATGATGGAGACACTTCTGGAAGGTGGTCAGATCACGGTAAATCTGGACGAGCAGATCGTTTTCAATCAGCTGGAGCAAAATGAAAATGCAGTATGGAGTCTGCTGCTGGCGGGTGGTTATCTGAAGGTAGAGCAGGTAGAATACCGGGGAATCACAAGAGAACCATGGTATACGCTTTCCATCACCAATCTTGAGACAGTCAGTATGTTTTCCAATATGTTCAAAGGATGGTTTGAACGATCTTTGTCCAACTACAATGGATTTATAAAAGCTCTTTTTCAGGATGATGTGGAAGCCATGAATTATTATATGAATAAAGTCGCAATGGCGACTTTTAGCTATTTTGATGTGGGTGGCGGACAGGATTCGGAACCGGAGCGGTTTTATCATGGCTTTGTACTTGGTCTGATGGCAGATCAGGCAGATATTTATGAAATCCGTTCAAATCGGGAGAGTGGATTTGGACGATATGATGTAATGATGGTGCCGCGGAAGGAATATCAGAAAGACAGATCCGCGATCATTCTGGAATTTAAGGTGTATAACAGCAGGTGGGAAGCAAGTCTGGAAGATACGGTACAGGCAGCTCTGGCTCAGATCAAAGAGAAGAATTATGATGCGGAGCTTCTGGCAAGAGGAATCGACCAGAAAAATATCAGACATTACGGTTTGGCATTTGAAGGAAAAAGCGTATTAATTGGTTAAAGGTAATTGCACCAGTGAGGGCAGTTCTGCGGTAGTGTCTGTGCACCACGGTCGCCCTTCTGGCATCGTGCATAGAGCGGACAATACTGGGAGGTATTGGTCTGATAGAAAGGCAGGTGAAGGCTGTGCTTTCCTTCTGGAAGGTTGGGAAGATAACCGCTATAGAGCCGGTCTGACCGCAGTAGAGACAACGAGTGCCAGGACAGGTGATTGGAGACCCAGTAATAGGCGAGCCAGTCCGAAAAATCCGGCGGATAATGGAGGAGAAAAATGACTTCCAATTACGAAAAGCAGGTAGATATCGGCCGGCAGTATTTCCTGAAATATGATCCGGAGAAGCTGGCGGCAAAATTTCATTTATCCATCGATGAGTCTTATTTATACATCCGGTATCTGGACACGGATTATCGGATCGACCGGAAGACGGCGGCTGTGGAGGGAAAGAGGGCAGCGGGATATGAGGAATGCCGGGAGTATACTATTGTCATGACCATCTACGATATGCTCTGCCACGGAACGGAGCAGGAAATCCCGTTGCTTATCGGTGACTGGAAACTGATTGGAAATTTTGCGGCAGCAGGTTCCAGTCCGGACGCCAATCTTTTCGCGCAAAAGTATGCAGATGCATTTAACGGAAAAGTGGACAAGTTGAAAGCAGCCTGCGAGGCCATGGGCGGTATGATACAGAACCGGCTTGCAGGTGCGGATGTGACGGCACAGATTCCGGCGTTTCCATTCTTTCCGGTATTGTTCCAGTTCTGGGAGGGGGACGACGAATTCGCTCCCCAGATCCGGATCCTCTGGGACAGCCAGACGATGAAATTCCTGAATTTTGAGACCACGTATTATCTGCAGGGAGATCTTCTGGATCGGCTGACAGAACTGATGAATGTGTCGGTTTGATTTTCCTCCAATTCGCGGTATAATAGATCGGAGTAAACAATGGAGGGGATATCGATGAAAATTGTAATATTTGACGGAAGCCCGAGACTTCATGGAAATACAGAGATTATGTGCGCCGCATTTGCCGAGGAGGCGGAAAAGCAGCATCATACCGTGAAGATGTTTCATGTGGCAAGAATGAACATGAAGGGATGTCAGGGATGCCGTTACTGCTATTCGCATGAAGGGAAATGCGTGTTTGATGATGATATGACGCAGATCTATGAGGAACTGAAGACGGCAGATATGGTGGTATTTTCATCACCCATCTACTGGTTCGATATGACGGCGCAGCTGAAAGCAGTCATTGACCGTATGTATGCGTTCGGCAGCACCGGATTCCATTTCCATAAGACGGCATTGCTTCTGGATTCTGCATCCGATCATGTATTTGATGCAGCCATTGCCCAATATAAAGCCATGACCGCTTATTTGAAATGGGAGGACCAGGGAATCATTACGATCTACGGTATGGAAGAAAAGGGCAGCATGGCAGCCTGTCCCAGACTGGAAGAAGTACGGGAGCTGGCGAGAAACTGTTAGAAAAAACGAAAAAGTGCAGGCGTTATGCCTGCATTTTCTGCGTTAATAATCGTGCGAATTCATAAAATTCTTCTTCCACTTCTTCGTGAGACCGTTCCCGGAAATCCGGCTTCGAAGCCAGAGGAACGGGAACCATTTCATGTTCGCCGTTCATGAGATTTTTTAATTCCTGACTGAGCATCTCATCATCGATCTGATGCCATAAAGCGTTTTCTTCCGGCGTCAGATCGCCCAGATGAAAATGGGTCAGAATGGTCTGCATGATCTGGTCTTCGATTTCCAGATAATTGGAAAGATGCGCTTTTACCGGACGGATAATGTCGGAGAGGTAAGCTTCGCTGGCGTCATGGAGCAGGCAGGCCAGTACCAGCCGGTCGGACCATCCGCGGGCAGCAGCTTCTCTGGCACAATTCAGGGAATGAAGACCGACCGTATAAAAATATTTCATATGCCCGCCGCCACGGCAGAGAAGACTTAAGGCATGGGCAATATCCCGGAGGGAGACGTCCTCCGGCGTCATCTGCATAGGATCAAATCTTCTCCCGGTATACGTGTTCATTTTCATAGGGGTGGTTCCTCTCTTCTTTAGACAGCTTCCTTGCAGACGTCCACCCAGCCTTTGGCATTTGCAACCTGTTCCAGTTCCGGAATGGTAAGCCGGACAGCGCTGTGGTCATTTCCGGCAGCGGGGTAGACGGTGGTAAACTGTTTCAGGCTTTCGTCCAGATAGACTTCCACATTTTCATGAATGCCAAAAGGACACACGCCGCCGGGGGCATGACCGATATAGCCTTCCACTTCTTCAAAGGGAATCATTTTGGCTTTAATATGGAAGGTATCTTTGTATTTCCGGTTGTCAATCCGGACGGTTCCTTCTGCGAGAATCAGGACCGGTTTGTCGCCGATCAAAAAGGACATAGTCTTGGCAATCATGCCCGGCTCCACGCCCAGGGCTGCTGCAGCCTCCACGACTGTGGCGGTGGATGCTTCCGGTTCAATAATATGATCGGCAAAGCCGACGGATTCCAGATATGCTTTTGCTTTTGTTAATGACATGGGTGAGCGCTCCTTGCTGTAATGTGTTTACTGGTATTTTAGGGCGCGAAGGGACAGCTGTCAATTGCGAAAACAGCCGGAATGCGTTATAACATAGATAACACTGTTAAGGAGTGAACATATGAAGATACGTAAAGCAACAGAAAATGATGCGGAAGCATTGCTGGCAATCTATGCGCCCTATGTGGAGCATACGGCCATTACTTTTGAATATGAGGTGCCGACGGTAGAGGAGTTTCGCTCCCGCATCCGGCATACGCTGGAGAAATATCCTTATCTGGTGGCAGAGGAAGACGGAGAATTGCTTGGCTATGCCTATGTGGGACCGTTTCACGACCGGCCGGCTTATGACTGGGCAGTGGAAACGTCCATTTATGTGGATCAGTCAAAGAAACATACAGGTGTTGGTGGAAAACTTCATGAAGCGCTGGAACAGGTGTTGAAAACCCAGGGTATTTTAAATATGAATGCCTGCATTGCGTACCCGAATGGTGAAGAAGATGAGACACTGACGAAAAACAGTGCGGAATTTCATGCTCATCTTGGCTACCGTATGGTGGGAGAATTCCAGGAATGCGGTTATAAATTCCATCGCTGGTACAACATGGTCTGGATGGAAAAAATAATCGGAGAACATGCTGACGAGCAGCCGTCTCCGATTCCATTTTCTCAGTTGGAGGACATCCATTTCTGATCAAAATATTGAATTCGTTTCTGGATCCAACTATCCAGATAATCTACACTTTCATCCCAGGTCGAGAACTGTACCGGGTCATGGCCACAGTTTTCGGCGATCTGGGATACTGGCCAGATACTTTCCGTATGTTCTGCGGATTTGGCAATTCTGTGCCGATAGTCTTCAATGAGATGTCTGGATGACAAAAGCACATCGCGGGCAGTTGTCTGATAGTAATTCTGCACAGCCTCCTGGAATTCCGGAATTTTCATCAGTTCCGTATACCAGGTGCAGTCGTGTTCTGTTCCCATATATTCCTGAATATTGCTGACGTAATCACGTTCCGGATCTCCGCCGTATTTTCCTTTCTGAGCATATCCAAGAGCCTTGTCAAAATCCCACACAGGACCCATATGTAACACATCATCCGGTCCATCCTGGTAGAGATAAAGACTGGTTCTGCAGCTGTCCGGGTTCTCCGAGAATTCTTCCAGTAAATAAAAGGCAACAAAGCTGTCCACATCCATCATGAAAGAGATCTGTTCCCAGTCTTTGTCTTCTGCATAGAGAAGATCTTCAAACTGCCGGACATATGTTTCAAAATTTGAAAAAGACCTCCGGGCTGACGAGTCTTCTTTTTCCATGTCATCTGCGGTAGAATCTGCCAGAGTAAATACGGCAGGACTGTAATCACTCTTGAAATAAGCGTCGGCGTCGTGCCAGTAGAAAGTGTCAATCTCTGCCAGAATGCCTTCTTTGCTCTGCAGGTTCAAAGATGTTTTTGCAGCGGCAATTCGCTGGCAGATTAGATAGACGCCTCGGTAATCACCGTCAATCCATACATCAGCGAATTCCGACTGGGGTGCAAAATCCATCATCTGTGCTGCCAGATCATACATGAGTTTATTCCGCATCAGGGATGCATCGGCATAATTGGCGATGAGAAGCCATTTCTTTGCCGGATCCATGCCCAGCATGTTATAGCGCTCGTGAAGTTTGATCCGGTAACTTTTCCGCGGCATTCGCCAGGAAGAATTTCCTCGTCCCTGGATGGAAACATTGGTAAATTCTTTTCCATCTATCGTGAGAGCCTTTCCTTTATAGGGAATTCCGGTAGCTCCGGCATGGATTTCCTCCAGGGTACAATCATTTAAGGTCAGATAAAGCGCAGGAAGCGGAGCACCAAAGTTTCCGCTGTTATCCTGCGTAATCAGCCCTGCACAGGCGAAAATAAGAAAAGTGTTAATCAGAAGTCGTAATCTTCTGCGTCTCTTTTGTGTCATATCGGTATTCACTCCAGGAAGTTAAAATCACTGCCGGCAGGCAGAAAGCAATGGAATAGGCATAACGGAAATACCATCCATAAGTAGG
>CAVFMZ010000091.1:0-11491 GCA_963623675.1 Firmicutes bacterium CAG:176
TGCGAAGCACGAAACAATCCGTGTAACCGGAGGTTCGGGTGTTTTGACACCCGAATCAATATTGAGTATGGAAGGAAAGAGGGAACCCATTAAGATGAAAGACATGAAAAATATATGTAAAATCGCATTGGTACAGGCAGAGCCTGTCATGTTTAACAAAAGTGCGTCACTAAAAAAAGCACTTCAATATATTAAAGAGGCTGCAGGCCAGAAGCCGGATCTGATCGTTTTTCCGGAACTATTTATTCCGGGATACCCGGTGGGAATGAATTTTGGCTTTTGCATGGGAAAACGAAGTGAGGATGGACGAAAGGACTGGAAACGATATTATGATGCGTCCGTTGTTGCAGGAGAGACGGAATTTCAGCAGCTTGCAGAAGCAACCAGGGAAAAGGGAATATATGTCAGCCTTGGTTTTTCTGAGAGAGATGCTGTCAGTGGAACGCTTTACAACAGCAACGTTATTTTTGAACCGGATGGTTCTTGGAAGGTACATAGAAAATTAAAGCCGACAGGCACTGAACGTGTGGTATGGGGAGACGCGAATAAGGATTACTTCCCGGTTACTGATACACCTTGGGGACCGATCGGCAGTATGATCTGTTGGGAAAGCTACATGCCGCTGGCCCGTGTGGCACTTTATCAAAAGGGAATTACCATTTATATTGCCCCCAATACCAATGACAATCCAGAGTGGCAGGCCACCATTCAGCATATTGCAATCGAAGGAAAATGTTTCTTCGTTAATGCGGATATGGTGATCCGGCGCAGCTCTTACCCTTCTGACTTATGCGAGCAGAATGTGGTTACAGAGCTTCCGGAACTTGTGTGCAGAGGGGGGAGCTGTATCATCGACCCGTACGGACATTATCTGACAGAGCCTGTCTGGGATAAAGAAACCATCATCTATGCAGAACTTGATATGAATCTGCCTGCAGCCTGTAAAATGGAGCATGATGTGGTCGGACATTATGCACGCCCGGATATACTCGAATTGAAAGTTAACGAGCTCTACTGAATAAAGTCGTCATTGTTCGTTTATTAGTATAATTTATAACATAATTAACATATATTAAATTTACTAATCAGAAAAAGTATGGTATGATAGCCTTGACAATGTAAACAATGGGGATCAGTGTGTCCTCATAAGATAGAACCCTACGAGATGATGGAGGTAGAGAAGCATGGTAAGACGCGTCTTTGTGGAAAAGAAACCTGAGTTTGCAGTAAAGGCGAAAGAGCTGCAGGAGGAGATCAGAAGTTATCTTGGTATCCGGACCGTGACAGGTGTCCGTGTCCTGATCCGCTATGATGTGGAGAATATTTCTGATGAGACTTTTGAAGAAGCCTGCCATACGGTATTTGCAGAGCCGCCGGTAGATACTCTGTATCAGGAGAGCTTTGAGACAGCAGATGGAGCTGCAGTGTTCGGCGTTGAGTTCCTGCCGGGACAGTTCGACCAGAGAGCAGATTCCGCAGTACAGTGCGTACAGTTCTTAAATTCCGCTGAGAAGCCGGTGATCCGTACCGCTGTTATCTATGTCATCGAAGGAAATACAACAGAGGCAGAGCTTGCCTCCATCAAAGCATTCTGCATTAACCCGGTGGATTCCCGTGAGACCGCTATGGAGAAACCGGAGACTCTGGTAACGGTCTTTGACGACCCGGCCGATGTGAAGATCTTTGACGGATTTAAAAATATGCCGGAGGAAGAGTTAAAAGAGCTTTACAGCTCCCTGAATCTGGCCATGACCTTCAAGGATTTCCTGCATATCCAGAACTATTTCAAGGGCGAGGAGAACCGTGACCCGTCTATGACCGAGATCCGTGTGCTGGATACTTACTGGTCCGATCACTGCCGTCACACTACCTTCTCCACTGAGCTGAAGGATGTGAAATTCGAGGATGGATATTATCGTGCGCCCATTGAGAAGACCTACGAGCAGTACGTAGCTGATCACAAAGAGATTTTCAAAGGAAGAGATGACAAATTCATCTGTCTTATGGATCTGGCGCTGATGGCCATGAGAAAACTGAAAAAAGAAGGAAAACTGCAGGATCAGGAGGAGTCTGATGAGATCAATGCATGCTCCATCGTGGTTCCGGTAGAAATCGACGGAGAGACCGAGGAGTGGCTGGTCAACTTCAAAAACGAGACCCACAACCATCCGACGGAGATCGAGCCCTTCGGTGGCGCAGCTACCTGCCTGGGCGGAGCCATCCGTGACCCGCTGTCAGGCCGTACCTATGTATATCAGGCAATGCGTGTGACCGGTGCAGCTGATCCGACTGTTCCGGTATCTGAGACGCTGAAAGGAAAACTGCCCCAGAAGAAACTGGTGCGCGGTGCAGCCAGCGGCTACAGCTCCTATGGTAACCAGATCGGACTGGCTACCGGTTATGTAAAAGAGATTTATCATCCGAACTATGTGGCAAAACGTATGGAGATCGGTGCCGTTATGGGCGCTGCTCCGAGAAAAGATGTCATCCGTGAGACTTCCGATCCGGGCGATATCATTATCCTGTTGGGCGGACGTACCGGACGTGACGGCTGCGGCGGTGCAACCGGTTCTTCCAAAGTACATACCGAGGCTTCCATTGAGACCTGCGGTGCAGAGGTACAGAAAGGTAATGCGCCGACAGAGCGTAAGATTCAGAGACTGTTCCGCCGTCCGGAAGTAACCCGTTTGATTAAGAAATGTAACGACTTTGGTGCAGGCGGTGTGTCCGTAGCCATCGGTGAGCTGGCAGACGGACTGGTTGTGGACCTGGACAAAGTTCCGAAGAAATACGAAGGTCTTGATGGAACCGAGCTTGCCATCTCCGAATCCCAGGAGCGTATGGCAGTGGTGGTTGACCCGAAAGACGTCAAAGAATTTATGGGCTATGCGGCAGAGGAGAACCTGGAATCTGTATGCGTGGCTGAAGTCACCGAATCTCCGAGACTGGTACTCACCTGGAGAGGCAGGAAGATCGTGGATATTTCCAGAGCCTTCCTCGATACCAACGGTGCACATCAGGAAACTTCCGTTGCAGTGGACATGCCGTCCGAGACGGAGAAATATTTTGAAAGAAAAGAAGTCGGCGATATCCGTGAGAAATGGCTGGATACGCTGAAAGATTTAAATGTATGCTCCCAGAAGGGTCTGGTGGAGATGTTCGACGGTTCCATCGGAGCAGGCAGCGTGCTCATGCCTTACGGTGGAAAATATCAGCTGACCGAGACCCAGGCTATGGTAGCCAAACTTCCGGTGCTGAAAGGTCATACAGATACTGTTACCATGATGAGTTATGGATTTGATCCGTATCTGTCCAGCTGGTCTCCGTACCATGGTGCTGTCTATGCAGTACTGGAGTCCGTGGCAAGAATCGTGGCAGCCGGTGGTGATTACAGCAAGATCCGTTTTACCTTCCAGGAGTATTTCCGCAGAATGACCGAGGACCCGCATCGCTGGAGCCAGCCGTTCGCAGCACTCCTTGGTGCTTACAGCGCACAGCTAGGATTCGGACTGCCGTCCATCGGAGGAAAAGACAGTATGTCCGGTACCTTCAATGACATCGACGTACCGCCCACACTGGTATCCTTTGCAGTGGATATTGCAAGCTACAAACATATCATCACACCGGAATTCAAGAAAGCCGGCAACAAGCTGGTTCTCTTAAAAGTTGACAGAGACGCTTACGATCTGCCGGATTATGAAAAGATCATGGATCAGTACGGCAAGTTCTTTGAGGACGTAAAAGCCGGAAAGATCGTTTCTGCGTATGCGCTGGACGGCAAGGGTGTGATCCCGGCAGTCAGCAAGATGGCATTTGGTAATAAACTTGGCGTGAAACTGGAGCATAACCTGGACCCGAGAGATGCATTTGCACCGGCATTCGGTTCCATCGTGGCAGAGGTTCCGGATGGCAAAGTTGGTGAGCTTTCCATTACTTACACCGAGATCGGTGAAGTGACCGAGAGTGGCTTCTCTTATGGAAATGTTTCCATCAGCACTGAGGAAGCGTTGGATGCATGGAAAGGAACTCTGGAGAAAGTATTCCCGACTGTGGCAGAGAAAAATAAAGAAGTGCTGGATACGCCGATCTACAAGGCAGACAGCATTTATGTATGCAAACATCAGGTGGCAAAACCGACCGTATTTATTCCGGTATTCCCGGGTACCAACTGCGAGTACGACAGTACAAAAGCATTTGAGCGTGCCGGAGCCAATGTGGTAACGAAAGTATTTAAAAACTTAAGCGAGAGCGATATCAAAGAATCCGTGGATGCCTTTGAGAAAGCCATCAGTCAGGCACAGATCATCATGTTCCCGGGCGGCTTCTCCGCAGGTGATGAGCCGGATGGTTCCGCAAAATTCTTTGCAACCGCATTTGAAAATGAGAAGATCAAAGAAGCAGTAACGAAGCTTCTGAATGAGAGAGACGGACTGGCACTGGGTATCTGTAACGGATTCCAGGCACTGATCAAACTGGGACTGGTTCCGTATGGTGAGATCACCGGACAGCAGCCGGATTCTCCGACCCTGACCTTCAACACCATTAACCGTCACATCTCCAAGATGGTCTACACCAAGGTAGTCAGCAGCAAATCCCCGTGGCTTGCAGGTGCAGAGCTGGGCGGCGTCTATGTAAACCCGGCCTCCCACGGTGAGGGACGTTTCGTAGCTCCGAAGGAGTGGATCGATAAACTGTTTGCCAACGGACAGGTGGCAACCCAGTACGTAGATCTGGAGGGCAACCCGACCATGGACGAAGAATGGAACGTCAACGGATCCTATGCTTCCATCGAAGGCATCACCAGTCCGGACGGACGTGTCTTCGGTAAGATGGCGCATTCCGAGAGACGCGGCACCGCAGTAGCCATCAACATCTACGGTGAGCAGGATCTGAAGATCTTCGAGTCCGGCGTGAAATATTTTAAATAAAAGTGACTATTCAGAACCATGTATATGGCTCTGAATAGTTACAAATAAATAAAAAGCAGTCATTCAGAAGGAAGCATCAGTTTCAGAAGATCTGCTGGGACATTCTTCTATTGAGGCAGCCAGAATCTATGGTTTATACAATGAAAAATAGAGGTGAAAGTCTTGACAAATGGCATCAGTTATAGATACTATATGTGATATGAAAAAATCAGAAGGAGGATTTTGAATTGAAAAGAAAGTATTTATCATTGATGCTTACAGTAGTAATGGCAGGCAGCCTTTTAACAGCCTGCGGCTCTGCGTCCACAGAATCAGCGGAGGCTGATACCACTACAGAAGATACAGCAGAAGATACTGCTGCGGCTGCAGAGACTGAGACCGATGCTGGTTTTATACCGGGAGACTTTGTTCAGGAGCGTGCACTCAAGGATTCCTTTGACAGCTATGATGAAATCATCAGTTATCTTAATGGCGAGACCGAGGGATTTGCCTACATTCAGCTGACAGGTTCTACAGCTTATGTTCTCGCGGTATCGGATCAGGTATCTACAGAGAACAATACTGCCAGCGGCGCAGCATTCTATGCATACAATGCTGACAATAAGCTGGTAAATGTAGGAAATGCTTATGGTGATCTGTTCTGCGACGACAGCACTCTGTATGTCTGCACAGACACGGAATATGGAGAGATGCAGATTAACTCTGAGACGAATGGTCTTACTTATACGAAATGTGTAGATAAAACAGACGATGCGGATTCTCCGTATATGGGATTTGTTCGTGAAACTGCAGAGGGTGAGAGCTCAGAGGATATTGGTATCGAGACCGATGAGCAGTTTGAGGCTCTCTTTGATACGATCGCAGGCGTGCCGGCAATTACTTTCAGCAGAGCAGCGTATGCTTCTTATGATGAAATTATCTCCCTGCTTTCTGCGGATGAAGGATATGCTTATATCAACCTGAATGGCTATGAGGGAGATATTCTGGCTACCTGTACCGGTACTTATGAGGATAACGGTGTAAACTGTGCAATTGATGCGATGCTTTATGTGGAAAATAACGGAAAAGCAGAGCTTCTGGCTTCTGTACAGACCGGTGGCACTGCTTACCCGGTAACGGTAGATGGCGGCATTCTCTACTACACCACACCGGTACAGTATGCAGAAGCAGACGTAACAACAAATGCGGATGGAAAATATCAGATCAACTATATCAAGTATGCGGCTGTTACTTATGATGCAGAAGGCAATGCAAGCTACGTTACCAAAGGAGACATCGCAGCTTCTGATATTACCAGCGAAGATGACTTCTATGCACTCTTTGATGGAAGCGAAGGAAAGACACCGGTTAATTTTACACTTGTAAAATAAAAGGATTGTTTTATCTCCCTACTTTCTGTTATTATGTCCGGAACTTCGATCCCGCATCCATCGCATCAAAAAGCACCCTCCTTCAGGAGGGTGCTTTTTGATGCGATGGATGGCAGCCGTTATCATCATCGGTGGTGGAATCCTGAATTATCAGCCTTTGTCCTTCATATAGAGCGGCTTGCGTGAGAACCAGGTATCAATAACCCTGTAAGGTGATTTTGGTGTAACGAGACTGACCACAACTGTCAAAACCAATGATACGATAACGCCTATCACAATGGGTTCCATGCCCATCTTCCAATTGACTATCCCCATGCCGTTAAGCAGATAGGTGGCAAGTCCACCGATCATGCCGGCAAGAGCGCCCCATTCATTGGTTCGCATCCAGTAAAGTCCCAACATCAGCGGAATGTAGAAAGCAGATACCATGCCGCCGACTGCATAAATAACGACATTCTGAAGATTGTCAGGCGGATTCAAGGACAGCAGGAAAATGATTAATGTGATGACAATGGTAGAAACTGTGGTCAGATTCTTCATTGTCTCAGGTTTTGCATCCGGCTTGATGACTGACTGATACAGATCCTTTACAACTGATGCACTCATAACAATTACCATGGTTCCTACCGTAGACTGAAGGGCACCGACAACGCCCGCAAGAGTCAGACCGGCAACCCAGCCCGGCAGTGCAGCTACCGCCAGAGTCGGCAGTGCATAGTCAGAAACCGCCAGATCCGGAAAAGCATTCTGGATAGTACCGGCCAACAGAGAAAGGCTCATGCTCCACACAGCAACAAGAACAATACCGATTTTAATGGCAGTATTCATTTTACGTGTACTGTTATAGGACATACAGCCGATTACTGCATGGGGATAGCCGGGATTGAAGAAGCCAAAAGTCATGAAATAGCTCAGCATCATCAGCGGACTGTACAGTGCTTTACCGGAAATCAGATCCGGATTCATTTCCGCCAGGTTACGGAATGCCTGCTCACCGCCGCAATAGCCAAAGCCAAGGAACAGGAGCAGGAAGCAGGCCAGCGTCATGATGCAGCCCTGAACAACGGTTGCTGCCGCAACCCCCTGCAGACCGCTGAATGCAGCCAGCACAATTACCACGACTGTAAAGGCAACGAGACCGACCCAATAGGGAATTCCGGTCATGACTTCAAAAAGGCGGCCGCCTCCGATGAACTGAGAAGCCGTATAGTAGCCGACAAAGACAAGTAAAATCAATGAAGCCAGAACAGAAAGCAGTTTATTATTGTTATAACGGTCGAAAAGCAGACCGACAAAGGACGTAGAATTGGAACGGCGGGAGACAATTGCTATTTTTTTGCCGATAACGCCGAGAACCATCAAATTCATAAGCATCTGACCGGGTACGACAGCCGCCCAGGACATGCCGCTGCTGTAAATCTTACCGGGGGAGCCGATAAATGTTCCTGCAGAACAGATACCTGCAGCAACCATCATGGCAACCAGCAGTGCGCCCATGGCACGTCCGCCTGTATAGAAATTGTCCGTGAATTCGCCTTTCTGCCGGTCAAGCTTCTTCTTATAAAGCCAGCCGACAATGAGCAGAGCTGCCGTATAGAGGACGAAGACAATAATAACAGTGAGTTTGGTTGATGTAGAAACTTCCATTTATTTTTCCTCCTTCTCTTCGATGTCGCCGACAGACTCCAGGCTCATATGTGTGAAAAATTTATCGAGAATTAATGCAACTACGACAGCTGTCACAATGCAGACCACGAATACCCAGAAATACCAGGCTGGCATGCCGAGAATGTAGCTGTATTCACGGGGATCACCGCCGCCGACCACAAAGACAACAAACAGCATAACAGCTGCAAATACAACAAACACACCAAAACTGATCAACATTTCCCGAAGACAGACCTTGAATCTGGGATCTAAATCAATGTCGGTCTTAAAATCATAATCGCGGCTTTCCGGATCAATGTGTCTTCTTTCTGCTTCCATATATATATATGTTCCCTCCTTTTTCCAACATAACAATTGCGGCCCGAAGGCCGGCCGTGTCTGCGAATTATTGACGACGCAGCACACGACCCATGCAGAGATTGTCAAACTTGCCATCATCTACGGAGATATGACCGTTGATGAGCACATAGTTGATGCCGTCTGCCAGTGCATTATAGTTCACATAATCGGAATTGTCATGAATCTTAGCCATATCCATGATCACAATGTCAGCCTTCATATTTTCAGCAATATGACCACGGTCTTTCAAGCCAATCTTATCAGCCGGCATACCGGTCATTTTGTGAATAGCCTGCTGCAGCGAGAGCAGATAATCCTGTTTTACATACTTCTCCAGCACGCGGATAAAGGCAGAAGTATATCTTGGATGATAAGGTCCAAGTCCCGGGAAACCATCCGTGCAGACGATGGAGTAGGGATCCTGCAGAATACGGGAAATATCTTCTTCATCCATAGTGAAGACAATCATCATGACATTATTCTCGCTGTTTTTGATGATGTCCAGAGCCATCTCATACGGATCTTCATTATTTTCTTCTGCAATCTGCTGTACCGTTTTGCCCTCATAAGCTTTCACGCTGCATTCATTAATGAGTACACGGTTCCAGGAACCTGCATAGTGGAAGAAGTTTTCATACGTTGGATGCTCATTTTTGACATCAGCAATAATCTTTGCCCGGGTCTCAGGATCAGAACAGCGTGCAACCAGCTTGTCCACACCACCCTCTAATGCCCATGGCGGAAGACAGGCACTGAACTGTGTACTGGCCGCATCGTATGGATAAACATCGCAGTTGATATTCAGGCCACGTTCGTTTGCCTCATGAATCATGCGAAGTGTTTCCTTTGGCTTCCCTTTGTTTGTAACCCCCTGCGCCTTGTGGTGGGAAATCTCAACACTGACACCGGTCTTGTCTGCCAGATCGATAATTTCCTCCACAGCCTCGATGAGTTCACTGCTCTCACTGCGCATGTGAGAGGTATAAATACCTCCATGAGCCTGCACCACCCGAGCCAGATGAAGCATCTCATCCTGATTGGCAAAAACTCCGGGTGGATAGATAAGTCCGGAGGAAAGTCCGAATGCACCCTGATCCATGCTCTCTGCCAGAAGCGTATCCATCTGTTCCATTTCTTCATCGGTCAAAGGACGTGCCTCGAAACCGGAAACAGCAATTCGAAGGGATCCATGTCCAACAAGACCTGCCGTATTCAGCATCGGATGGTTCGCTTCCACCTGATCAAGGTATTCTCCATAGCTCGTCCAGTTATAAGGAACGGGAACATTGGAATAAAAGGGATTGCAGTATTTGCTCAGCAGATCCAGATTCTTTGGATTGACAGGTGCTGCTGAAATACCGCAGTTGCCGATCAATTCAGTTGTAAAGCCCTGCTGCAGGCGCCGCGGATTTTTCTCTGCATGGAATACAATCGCATCCGAATGGCAGTGAATATCAATAAAGCCGGGAGTGACGATTTTTCCGGTTGCATCAATGACGCGCTCTGCCGGTTCGTCGATATCTCCGATTTTCACGATTTCATCACCGACGATAGCAACATCTGCACGATAAGGGGCATTATTGTCACCATCGATAATAGTGCCATTTTTGATTAAAATGTCATACATGTGATAACCTCCAGCTCTAATCTCATTTTACATCACAACTGTTTCCCTGTACGGGACGTCTCCCGGAATGGAAAGCAGAATTTTGTAATGCAATAAGGTTAGCACAAAGATGATATGAGGTGGTAGAAGAAAAATCAGATAGACGTTATGTCTAAAATGAATAACAGAAAAATTTTTGGTTTTTCTTACGTTTTCTTGAGTTTTCCAAAATCTGTGTTATACTTGTGAAAATATATAAGAAAAATTTCAATCGTTAGATTTTTTATCTGTATCTCGCACTATTTCTTATATTTATCAGAAAATTCAAGAAACGCAAAAAATATTTTGGTCATAATGCAAGATATCCAAAAAAACATAACCTTAGTCAAAGAAGGAGGGATAGATAGATGAATCTGAACTATATCCGCTACGCTCTGGAAATCGATCGATGCGGCTCCATCAACCGGGCTGCCAAACGGCTATATATCTCACAATCCTCCTTGAGCAGAGGAATCAGGGAATTAGAAGAAGAAATCGGCATTCAGATTTTTTCCAGGTCCAGCACAGGAATTGAGACAACCCATCAGGGGGAAGAATTTCTGAAACATGCAGCAAAGCTTGATGTACAATGTACCTATCTTGAAGAAATGTACTTCTCCGGATATAAACCGGATGTCCTGCATCTAAGTGTTGCCTCTGTTCGTTTCGCCGTAGCAAACCGCGCCATGATCAATATCTATCAACGGCACAAGGACAGTAAGTTTCAAAATATCTGCTTCGCTGAAGGGTCTCAGGAGGAGGTAATTGAACATGTTTATGACGGTCTCTTTAATCTGGGAATACTCATTACATCCTCAGATAAGCGGGACTATTGGCGTGCTACAGCAAAAAGCCGGGATCTGGACTATTCGATTCTGACTACCCAGCCGCCGTATATTTTCATAGGCGAACAAAATCCTCTGGCGCAGGAAGACAGTATCCGAGCCGAACAATTGATTGATCTTCCCCATGCAACCATGGCGCAAAGCGATATTTCTCCGCTTTTTTATTGTTCCGGTGTCAACGATTATGACTACCGTACCGTAGCCAAGCGGATTCTGGTCAGCGATCGGGCCGCTCTCTATGATCTGCTGCGTTCCACAGATGCCTATTATATCGGCCTTAATCTGGGCGGTTCTTCTTCATGTACCAAAGGAATTCGCTTCCTTCCGTTGCAGGATGCCGACCTGAGCATGGATTGTGCCCTGGTATATATGAAGCATCATCGTTTTACAGAGATTGAAGAAGAATTTATTTCCGAAATAAAGAGTCTTCTGTAAGATTAATCCACTGCTGTGTTTATATTTTTCCGGATTTTCCAGCATATTCTTTCAATGTTGCAAGAGCTTCTCCCAAGCTTCCCAGCTCTTCCGTATCCAGCGTACAGATCACCTGCTCACTGTTGTCTATCAGCTGCTTTGCTCTCGCCATCTTTGCTTCTGAGAAGGGTGAAAAGGCCTTTTCCGAGACCACCTCGGCTGCCAGGGCTTTTGCCGCCGGATAGTCAAGGTCATTTTCCCAGAGGATGCCCACTGCAAAAG
>CAVFMZ010000092.1:0-11367 GCA_963623675.1 Firmicutes bacterium CAG:176
CTAGAGCACACGGTTCATACCCGTGGTGTCGAGGGTTCGAATCCCCCTCTCGCTACTTTAAGCTTCCTAAGAGATTAGGAAGCTGTTTTTTTATCTGAAAACAACAAGAGTTATGGATTGGAGTCAAAAATGAATATTATCTGGATTGATGGCGGCCTAGGAAATCAGATGTTTCAGTATGCACTGGCTTTAAAACAGCAGCAGATGGGAAAAACAGTGAAGATTGATGTGACAAAATATGCAGAACATCATTGGCACAATGATTTTGAGCTGGATCAGGTATTTGGACTGGAATGTCCATTTGCAGATTTGGAAGAAATAAAAAAGCTTGGCTACAGAAAAGCAAACAGATGGACTGAATTTTTGAGGAAAACTCCATTTGTCAAAAAGACAATCTATAATCATGAAGCATATTCATTTGACGCTCAGGTGCTGGATCTGGATGGATATTATATAGAAGGATACTGGCAGAGTGAGCAGTATTTTTCAGATATAGAAGAGACGATCAGAAAGACCTATGTTTTTCCAGAATTAAAACAGGACTGGCAGAAAGAACTGGTGCAGTCAATGAGAGAAACGCATTCTGTGAGTGTTCATATCAGAAGAGGTGATTATTTAAATTATCCGAATCTGAATGGAATTTGTACATTGGATTATTATAAAAATGCAATGAACTATTTCCGGGACAGATATCAAATAAATGTTTGCTTTTATATTTTTACCAATGATTTTGAATGGGCAAAATCTCATTTTAAAGATGAGGACTGCTGCTTTGTGCAGGGAAATACCGGAAAGGAAAGTTATCGCGACATGCAGCTGATGAGTTTGTGTGAGCACAATGTGATTGCAAACAGCTCTTTCAGCTGGTGGGGAGCATGGCTGAATGCGAATAAAGAGAAAACAGTCATTGCACCTGAAAAATGGGTGAATTCGGAAGAGGATACGACTGCGGTAGTTCCTGAAAGCTGGACAAAAATGAAAGGATAAAAGGAGGTTTTGTGATGCGAGTAGGAATGGGTTATGATGTACACCGGCTGACAGAGAACCGGGATCTGATTATTGGAGGAGTGAAGATTCCTTATGAAAAAGGATTACTGGGACATTCAGATGCGGATGTATTGCTGCATGCGATTATGGATGCGCTTCTGGGAGCAGCGGCCATGGGAGATATCGGAAAGCATTTTCCGGACACGGATCCGGAGTATGAGGGTGCTTCCAGTATGAAGCTTCTGGAGCATGTGGGAAAACTTCTGGAAGAAGAAAATTATCAGATCATCAATATTGATGCAACGATTATTGCACAGCGTCCGAAGATGGCACCGCACATTCCACAGATGGTGGAGAATGTGGCCAGAGTTCTGAAACTGGAGAAAAATCAGGTAAATATTAAGGCAACGACGGAAGAGGGACTGGGATTCACTGGAACCGGAGAAGGAATTTCTTCTCAGGCCATCTGTGCTTTGATGCCGATTACTGCTTATATTGATGATGACCGGGCAGTGGCAGGCTGTGGAGGCTGCGGCGGATGCATGAGATAACAGCAGAGCCAAAATACCTGCCAGCGGAAGAACGGGGACGGACAAGAGCATTATATCAGGCTGCATTCCCGGAGGATACGGAACGGTTCGTGGATTTCTATTATCAGTATAAGACGAGAGATAACCAGATTCTGGTACTGGAACAGGATGGACAGGTTATGTCCATGCTGCATCGGAATCCTTATACCATGATTATGAACGGGTACGAATTTCCGGCGGACTATATTGTGGCAGTGGCGACAGAAAAGGCATTCCGCCATCAGGGTTGTATGAGAAAGCTGCTGGAAAAGGCGCTGAATGATATGGCAGATCAGGGCATGCCCTTTACGTTTCTGATGCCGGCCAGTGAAAGTATCTATGCGCCGTTTGATTTTGTGTGGATCTGTCCTCATACGGAACTTCCTATGAGAGTAGTGCGGATGGGCGCAGAGGCACAGAACCGCTATCTGGCAGGCCGTTATCAGATGTTCTGCAAACGGGATGCCCGCTATATGGAAAATCTGCAGGCGGAGAGAATTGCAGAGACGGGCGAAGCTATGCCGGATCATATTCCGCCGTTTATGGCGCGTGTTACAGATGTAACTTCTATGCTGCGGCTCATTGGAAGCCGGGAAAAGAAAGTGCTGTATCTGAAGATTAAGGATCCGATTGTGGAGAAGAACAACGGATATTTCTGCTGGACCACAGCGCCGGAAGAAAGCGTGGCAGAACGGATGGAAGAAGCACCGGGACATATGGATCTGGAACTGACGGTTGGAGAACTGACATCCATGATATTTGAAGGACTTCATATTTGTTTGTCCGAATCTGTTTAGACAGATAGTTTTCAAATATTCGAATCCGTGGTAAGATGTTGGCAAAGTCGTGGAGGAAAACAGAGTGAAAAAAGTAATTGTAATAGGAGCAGGACCGGCAGGATTGACCGCTGCCTATGAATTATTGAAGCGTGATAAAAATACAGAAGTGGTTGTATTGGAAGAAAGCTGCTGTTTTGGCGGCATTTCCAGAACTGTTCAGTATAAGGGGAACCGTATGGATATGGGAGGACACCGTTTCTTTTCCAAAATTCCGGAGGTGAATGAGTGGTGGGATCAGATACTTCCTATGCAGGGCGCACCCAGCTATGATGACCGGAAGCTTGACCGTGAAGTCCCGCTTGAAAAGGATGGACCGGATCCGGAGAAAGAAGACCGGGTTATGCTGATCAGACACCGGGTATCCCGCATCCTTTTTAATGACAAGTTTTATGATTATCCGGTATCTCTGAAACCGGAAACTCTGAAGAACATGGGATTTTTTACAACCATGAAGGTAGGATTCAGTTATCTGGCGTCGCTTCTTTATAAGAGACCGGATGATAATCTGGAAAATTTTTATATTAACCGGTTTGGCAGAAAACTGTATTCCATGTTTTTTGAGTACTACACCGAGAATCTCTGGGGACGTCATCCGCGGGAAATTGATGCTTCCTGGGGAGCACAGCGTGTCAAGGGACTTTCCATTGTGGCAATTCTGAAAGATATTTTTGGAAAAATGTTTAATCAGAAGAACCGGAAAGTGGAAACATCGCTGATCGAGCAATTCAAGTATCCAAAGCTTGGTCCTGGAGAACTCTGGGAAGTGACAGCATCGGAAATAGAAAAAATGGGCGGCACTATTATAAAAGAGGCAAAGGTAACGAAGCTTCATAAAAATGAACAGAATGTGTTGACAGGCATTACCTATGAAAAAGATGGTGTGGAGCATCAGGCAGATGGAGATGTGGTGATTTCCTCCATGCCGGTCAAGGATCTGGTAGGCGGCATGAATGATGTGCCGGAGACTCCGGCAAGAATCGCCAAAGGACTTCCATATCGTGATTATATGACGCTGGGAGTGCTGGTTCCAAAGATTAAGCTGAAGAACAAAACCAAACTGAAAACGGTTGGAAATATTGTTCCGGATTGCTGGGTTTATGTACAGGACCGCCGGGTGAAGATGGGACGTTTCCAGATTTACAATAACTGGTCACCTTATATGGTAAAAGATCTGGAACACACCGTGTGGATTGGTCTGGAATACTTTGTCAATGAAGGCGATGAATTCTGGAACATGACAGAGGAAGCGTTCTCTGAGTTCGGTGTGAATGAGATGGTGAAACTGGGGCTTATTGACCGTGCGGATGAGGTACTGGACAGCCATATGGAGCGTGTGAAGAAAGCATATCCGGCATATTTTGATACTTATGATGAGATGGATACGCTGATTGAGTATCTCAATACCATTCCGAATCTGTACTGCGTAGGCAGAAATGGTCAGCACCGTTACAACAATATTGATCATTCCATGGTAACTTCTTTTGAAGCAGTGAAGAATATTCTTTCCGGCACAACAGACAAATCTAATATCTGGAACGTCAATACGGAAAAAGAGTACCATGAGGAAAGCAAAGCTTGACAAAATCCGTTAAATTTCATATTCTATAGAAAGAATTGAGCAAAATGCGAGGAACGGATAGAGTAATCTGCCCAGAGCCATCAGAGAGGAATTGCCACCGGCTGAAAGCAATTCCGGGCTGCTGAAGAGGAAAGTGCATCCGGGAGCAGACAGGAGGAACCTTTCAAAAAGTATTCCTGTACGTAGGGCACACGTTACGTGCGATGAGTGGAAAAGGCGAACTGCCTTTTTCAGTAGAGTGGAACCACGGATACCTTCGTCTCTATATTGGAGACGGAGGTTTTTTTGTATAATAATTAAGGGGAAAAGAGGAAGTAAAGCAATCATGGGAGTTATCAGTTATGTAAAAGAGGAGATTGCGGTCATCCGGGAACGGGACCCGGCAATCAAGTCGAATATGGAAGTTTTTCTGTATCCGACTTTTCATGCGATTTTGAGATATCGGTTTGCACATAAGCTGTACAAGAACAAACATTATTTCTGGGCCAGGTGGATTTCACAGCGAACCGCCAGAAAGACCGGCATCGAGATTCATCCGGGAGCAACCATCGGCAAGGGACTGTTCATTGACCATGGAACCGGAGTTGTCATCGGAGAGACTGCCATTCTGGGTGATAATGTAACCTTGTATCAGGGTGTGACTCTTGGTGGTACCGGTAAGGAGCAGGGAAAGCGTCATCCGACACTGGAGGACAACGTCATGGTCAGTGCAGGCGCCAAGATCCTGGGATCCTTTACCATCGGGGAGAATTCCAAGGTGGGAGCCGGAAGTGTGGTTCTGCAGCCGGTACCACCCAACTGTACGGTGGTCGGCGTTCCGGGCCGTATTGTAAAGAAGGACAATGTGAGAATTCCGAGATCGGATCTGGATCAGGTCGATCTTCCGGACCCGGTGCTGGATGCAATTTCAGAATTGCGTGAGGAAAATAACAAGCTGCGCGAAGAATTGGAAATACTGAAAAAAGAAATTAAAGGAGGAAATGTACAGTGATTCGCATTTATAATACGTTATCTAAGAAGAAAGAAGATTTTGTACCGTTAGAGGAAGGAAAGGTCCGCATGTATGTGTGCGGCCCGACCGTTTATAACTTTATCCATATCGGAAATGCCCGCCCGATGATCGTGTTCGATACGGTTCGCCGTTATCTGGAGCACAAAGGCTATGAAGTAAATTTCGTATCCAACTTTACGGATGTGGATGACAAGATCATTAAGAAAGCTATTGAAGAAGGCGTTCCGGCAGAGGGAATTTCCCAGCGCTATATTGCGGAGTGCAAGAAAGATATGGAAGGCATGAATATCAAACCGGCTACCACCCATCCGCTGGCAACCCAGGAGATCGGTGGCATGATCGAGATGATCTCTGATCTGATTGAGAAGGGGTATGCTTACGAGAAAAACGGAACCGTTTACTATCGTACCCGTAAATTTGCAGAGTACGGAAAGCTTTCCCATAAGAACCTTGACGATCTGCAGGGAGGCAACCGTTCCCTTCTGGTATCCGGAGAGGATGAGAAGGAAGATCCGCTGGATTTCGTTCTCTGGAAACCGAAGAAAGAGGGCGAGCCTGCATGGCAGTCACCGTGGGGCGAGGGCCGTCCGGGATGGCATATTGAGTGTTCCGTTATGTCTAAGAAATATCTGGGCGAGCAGATCGATATTCACGGCGGTGGAGAGGACCTGATCTTCCCGCATCATGAGAATGAGATTGCACAGAGTGAGGCTTGCTCCGGAAAATGCTTCTCCAGATACTGGATGCACAATGCATTCCTGAACATTGACAACCGTAAAATGTCCAAGTCTCTTGGAAACTTCTTCACCGTTCGTGAAATTGGCGAGAAATATGATCTGCAGGTACTTCGTTTCTTCATGCTGAATGCGCACTACAGAAGTCCGCTGAACTTCAGTGCGGATCTGATGGAGTCCTCCAAGAATGCACTGGAGAGAATTCTGACTGCTGTTGAGAACCTGAAATATGTGGCTGAGCATGCATCTGCACAGGAAATGACCGAAGAGGAAATGCAGAAGGCAGACGAGGCAAAGAAATTCCAGGAGAATTTTGATCGTGCCATGGATGATGATTTCAATACTGCAGACGCCATTGCAGCCGTCTTTGATCTGGTAAAATTTGCAAATACCAGCGTGTCCGAGACTTCCAGCAAAGCATTTGCAGAGGATCTGCAGGCAAAGATTCAGGGACTTTGCGATATTCTCGGAATCATTACAGAGAAAAAAGAGGAACTTCTGGATGCAGATATTGAGCAGCTCATCGAAGAGCGTCAGGCAGCCAGAAAGGCTAAGAACTTTGCACGGGCAGATGAGATCCGTAACGAGCTTCTGGAGAAGGGCATCGTTCTGGAAGATACCCGTGAAGGAGTAAAATGGAAGAGAGCATAAAATATTTAAAAGAACAGTTTCAGCTGCCGCCGGTGGATATCCGTACCTATTCACCGGTGGTACTGGCCTATATCGGGGATGCGGTTTATGAACTGATTATCCGCACCATTCTGGTGGATCAGGGCAACCGTCAGGCGAATACGCTGCACAAGAAAGCAAGCACGTATGTAAAAGCGTCTGCCCAGGCAGCCATGGCGGAAGCATTTCTGCCGGATCTGACGGAAGAGGAACTGCAGTATTTTAAGCGGGGACGCAACGCGAAAACGGTCAGCATGGCAAAACATGCGACCATGCATGATTACCGGCATGCCACAGGATTTGAGGCACTCATGGGCTATCTGTATCTGACAGATCAGATGAACCGCATGATTGACCTGATCAAAATGGGCATGGAACGGACGGGAGGAACACCATGAGATATGAAGAACTGACCATAGAAGGCCGGAATGCGGTAATGGAAGCATTTCGTTCCGGAAAGACCATTGACAAGCTGTTTGTGCTGAAGAACTGCCAGGACGGCCCGATAAACAGCATTTTACGGGAGGCCAGAAAACATGATGTGATTGTCAGTTTTGTGGCGAAGGAACGACTGGATCAGATGTCCAAGACAGGAAAACATCAGGGTGTCATTGCAGCTGCAGCGGCCTATGAGTACGCTGAGGTGGAAGATATTTTAAATCTTGCACGGGAAAAGGGGGAGCCGCCTTTTATTTTCCTGCTGGACAATATTGAGGATCCCCATAATCTGGGAGCTATTATCCGTACTGCCAATTTGGCAGGTGCACATGGCGTTATTATTCCAAAACGTCATGCAGTGGGACTGACGGCCACCGTTGCCAAGACGTCTGCAGGAGCGCTTAATTATACGCCGGTAGCGAAGGTGACCAATCTGGGAGCCACCATGGAAGAGCTGAAAAAAGAAGGTCTGTGGTTCGTCTGCGCGGATATGGGCGGAACGACCATGTATGACCTGAATCTGACAGGCCCTATCGGTCTGGTCATTGGAAATGAAGGAGAGGGCGTAGGCCGTCTGGTAAAAGAGAAGTGTGACTATGTGGCATCGATTCCCATGAAAGGGGACATTGATTCCCTGAACGCTTCTGTGGCAGCAGGCGTACTGGCTTATGAGATTGTAAGACAGAGGATGAGCTGATTGTGAAAAAGGCATATCAGGAACAGACAGACGAAGAACTGATTGCAAAGATCCGCTCCGGCGAGACAGGGGTAACGGAATTTCTTCTGGAAAAGTATAAGCCCCTGGTGAAGAAGCAGGCGCGGACCATGTATCTCATGGGCGGCGAGAATGAGGATCTCATTCAGGAGGGGATGATTGGCCTGTTCAGTGCCATCAGCACCTACCGCCAGGGGGATGGATCTTTTTATGGGTTTGCCCTCGTGTGTATCAACCGGCAGATGTATACGGCAGTCCAGGCGTCTGCCCGGAAGAAACATGAACCGTTGAATGAATATGTGTCTTTGGACGAAGATCCGCAGATGCTGCTGGAAGATGGACCGGAAGCATTGTTCCTTCTTCATGAAAAGGAAGGAAAGAGGGAGGCCATGATTGACAGACACTTAAGCAGCCTGGAAAAAAAGGTGCTGGCCCTTTATCTGGAGGGCATGAGTTATGGCCAGATTGCAGAGCAGATCGGGCGTCCGGAGAAGTCTGTCGACAATGCAATTCAACGTTTGAAAAAAAAGTTAAAAAAAGTTGAAAAAAGTGTTGACACTCAGGAGACCCTGTGATATTATAATCGAGTCGCAAGCGTGAGCGACACAAAACAAGCTGCTGTGGCTCAGTCGGTAGAGCGTCGCATTGGTAGTGCGGAGGTCACGGGTCCGATTCCCGTCAGCAGCTTTTCATCTTTCATCAGAACCGGCGAATTTCGTATAGTTGCTGCTGTGGCTCAGTCGGTAGAGCGTCGCATTGGTAGTGCGGAGGTCACGGGTCCGATTCCCGTCAGCAGCTTTTCATTAGGAGCGAAAAACCTTGAAATTATAGGCTTTTCGCTTTTTTTGTTTTTTGTTAAAATGTGGTACGAATTGGTACGCTTAATTAAACATTTGATTCCAAGTATCTAATCCAACTATTGCCGTTTTTCTATTACGAACATAGTCTTCAGTTGTACTTGCTCTTGAATGTCCTGCAATTCTTTGAACCTTACCAAGACTTACACCATAATCAATCATAGTCGTTACAGATGTAAAGCGAATCTTATGACTAGATAGATACTCAACGCCACACTTATTACAAATACGTTTCAGAACTCTGTTGAACTGTGTTGTATCAAGTCCATGCCCTCTATCCATAAAGATATACTCGCCATCCGCATTTTGTAACAATTGACGTTTAAGAACTCTACAAGCAGTATCAGATAATGGTTCAACACGTTGCCCAGACTTCTTACGTCCTTTAGTTGTGTTTGTCCATACATACACTTGCTTGCCTTCGCTATTACGAGTACGGCGCATAGAACTATGAATGTTAATTAAGCGCTTGTCAAAATCAACATCAGACCATTTTAATGCTTTAATCTCGCCAATTCTTGCACACAGACAGAACATTAAGACAATAGCATTCTCATAACTACCAGATTGCATCAAAGCAGTTTTTATAATTCTGTCTCGCTCTTCAGAAGAATAAACCTTGTCTTCGTTATCAACCTCTTTACAAATCAAATCCCTAGTGTTGACATTCTCAGCCAGATTTACAGTTATGATATCATTATCCATTGCATATCGAAAAACATGATTCATTATTGTTTTGATGTTAGATAATCTTTTGCGAGTCATCGCTTCATGTGCTGTAAGTTTCTGATAGTATTTTTTCAGATCAGACATTTTGATTTTACTAATTGGCATTTTAGAAATATCCGCATTAGCAATGAATCCATTCCAATCACTTATATATCGATCATAAGTATCCCAAGATTTATGACCATCAACAACAAGTTCCTTAAATTCTTTTAACCACTCTTGATAGAGATATTCGACAGTGGGATTATCTCGCATACCGAAATAATATTCATATATAGCTTTGAGTACATCGACTTTATTCTTACGACACACTTGTATAGGGGTACGAGTTTTATATCGACCATCGCTAGTTATATAAATTTTCTCTACGTCAAAAGTTCCATCGAGTGCCTTAATATATTCTTTCTCTAACATACTTTTATATGCAGAGCCGTCCATACTCATTTTACTATCTTCATACATCTGCGCCAAGGTATTTATTAAATTTCCGTTATCCATATATTCCCCTCATTTGTTTAAGAGAAATATGATCGCCATGGATAAAAAGAAACTCGAAAAAAAGTTATATATAGAAATCCTAAAATAAAGTTGAATAAAAGCCCCCGGCAGGGCCTCAATGGAATTGGCTCCCGGCAGGGCACCCCCTAACAGTTTTTTCGTTAGGTATAGGGTGCTACCCTTAACATTTATTTTCTAACCCATCTGTCATACTTAAGTTAAGGAGGTGAAAAAAGATGCCGTTAGATGTTCAAAAGTTTAATGTTAAGGGTTGCTATCGTATATTAGAACATTCGATTAGATATAATGGGAAAGATGTAAACTATTCAAACATGGATATAGATAAAACTAGAACTTCAGAAAATTATCATATGGGAATTGAACGTAATAATGCATATGGATACTTAAAGGATACTGTAAAAAAATATGACTCAATCATTCCACCGAAACGCATAAAAAAAGATCGTGTAATACTGACTGGATTTTGTTTTACTGTTCCAGAATCTATTGCAAATACAAATCGAGAACGTGAGTATTTTGAGTATTGCTATAAATGGTTGAAGAAACAATTTGGTGAAGCAAATATTATAACTGCAGATGTGCACAGAGATGAGATTCACAAATATTGGGATAACCAAAAAAATGTATGGACAGAAAGTAGAGCACATATGCATGCAGAAATAATTCCATATACTCAAACTAAAGGAGTTAATTGTAAAAACTTTATGACAAAGGACAAATTAAAATATTGGCATGAAGATCTAGATCAGTACATATACAAAAAAATGGGCATACATGATTTAGTTTATTCAGAAAGTAAAATTGTAGGTCGTAATACTGATATGTTAAAAAAGGAATCAATAGAAGCACAGGCTAAAATGGTAAAAGACTTAAATAGACAGGTAAATCAAATAAAATTGAATGAGGGAAATCTAGAACAACGTGAACAAGGTATTATGAGTTGGCAAGATGAAATAGAACAACGTGAACAAGGATTAACACAATTAGAGAATGATATAAATACAATGGAAGATATGGCTAATAAACGCATTGAATCTATAGAACAAGAAATAAAGCGCCAGGATGCTCGTTTGCAGGCTAAAGTACAACAACAGGAAGAACAAGCAATTAGAGGTATGCAGACACGTATTAAAGTTGAACGTAAAAAAGCAAAACTGGAAATTAAAAATATACAGACTGAAATTGATGATATGAAATCTCAACAAGACAGTATGGCTCAAGAATTAGAAGATGCAACTAATAGATTCGATAAAATTAAACACGAGATGAATGAGGATTACAGGGTTCATAGAGATAGATTGAATGAGTATAAAGACACAGTTAAAAAAGAAATAAGCAAAATCAATGAGGCTATTGAGTTCTGGCAAGAAGAACAAAAATCAATAGGTATACCTGTATATGATCGTAATATACAAAAAGCAACGGAGCAGAAAAACAAATTTCAAGATCTGTTAGATGATATAGAACGATAATTTCTAGTTATTTATGTATCCGACCTGTCATATTACCTATATCAAAGATAACAGGAGGTTATACAGTATGATTATCAAAGGAGCAAAGACTATTGCGGAGTACAAAGAGATGCAGAGAATTCACATTCGACGGTGGATTGATGCAAATTTTGTTAAAGGCTCTGTAAACTGGGAGATGGCTGATGCATTGCATATCAGAATAACAGACCAGATAGGTGACAGCATGATCGTGTCATTAGATGTTATTG
>CAVFMZ010000093.1:0-4473 GCA_963623675.1 Firmicutes bacterium CAG:176
CTTTACGAAGGAAAGAAGATTTACGGAGATGTGCCGGGAACCCGACAGGATAAATGGTTCGTAACAACCGAAAAATTGCCGCGGACTCTCACGATTACAGGGGCAGATGACGGAATCGAACTGAAGATAACAAAATTTACATTTGGCGGAAGCTATGACAGATATCGTATTATTTTCCATGAAGGTAAGATTTATCTGGAAGATAAGAAGAAGCTTGCACCGGCACTGAATTTTCTGAACAGTATGACGGATATTCAGGGAACGACTGCGTTTATAGAAAAGAAAGATGTACCGGTATTTTGCAGGGATTATTTACCGGTTCTGCAGGATTATTTCAAAATCCGAAAATCTCATTTCGCACCGGAAGACTATGAGATGGAACAGGCGAAAATAAAGGTCTATCTGGATGCACCGCAGAGGGATATGATTACGGCAAAACCGGTGGTGGTTTTTGAAAAGGGAGAACTATCCATATATACAACTGAACAACTGACAGAACGGAATATGGAGCAGGAACTTCACGTGCGGGAGATTCTGGACCGCTATTCCAATGCATTCGACTCTGCCACGGGCACGATGGTGATCTCCGGCGACGAAGAGAGGATTTACGAGTTTCTTGTGAATGCCGTTCCTGCCCTGCACAATCTGGCAGAGGTATACATCTCTGATGCTCTGAAACGGATGGAAGTACAGAGTGCGCCGAAGGTGTCGATCGGGGTATCTTTAGGTGGAAACATGCTGGAACTGAAGCTGACAGCCGGCGATCTTTCCAGGGAGGAGCTGATCGACATCCTTTCCCGTTACAATCGGAAAAAGAAATTTTACCGTCTGAAAAATGGCGCATTTGTATCAGCGGAAAATTCCGGGCTGGATACGGTAGCGGAATTAAAGGAAGGTCTGCAGCTGACCGACCGCCAGCTGCAGCAGGAGGATGTTTCCGTGCCCAAATACTGGGCTATGTATCTGGACGCACAGTTGAGAAATAATCCGGTCGTGTCAGCACTGAAGGACAAGTCTTTCCGCTCTCTGATCCGTAATATGAAGACGGTGGAGGATAACGATTTTGAAGTTCCGACAGAGCTGGAACCGATATTGCGGGAATATCAGAAGAAGGGATTTCTGTGGCTGAAAACACTGCAGTATAATGGCTTTGGAGGAATTCTGGCGGATGATATGGGACTCGGAAAGACCCTGCAGGTCATCGCCTTTCTGGTATCCTGTGACCGGGAGGAGGAGAAAAAGGAAGGAATACGCAGCGCACTGATTGTTTCTCCGGCTTCTCTTGTCTATAACTGGAGCAGTGAGTTTCGAAAATTTGCCCCGGGACTCCCGGTACGGATGGTGACAGGAAGTGCCGCAGAACGGGCACAGACGGTACAGGATGCAGGAGACAGGGAGATTCTTATTACTTCCTATGACCTCCTGAAGAGAGACTTAGAACTGTATAAGAATCTGAAGTTTGCAGTGCAGGTGATTGATGAAGCACAGATGATTAAAAACCATACGACGCAGGCAGCGAAAGCGGTAAAAGAGATTGAAGCGGATTTTAAACTGGCGTTAACAGGAACTCCGGTGGAGAACAGGCTGAGTGAGCTATGGAGTATTTTTGATTATCTGATGCCGGGATTTTTGTACAGCTATCAGAAATTCCATGAAGAACTGGAAAATCCGATTGTACAGAACTCGGATGAAACGGTCATGAAACGGCTTCAGAAAATGATCTCCCCGTTTGTGCTGCGCAGACTGAAAAAAGATGTGCTGACCGATTTGCCGGACAAACTGGAGGAGACTATGGTGGCTCAGCTGTCAGGGGAACAGCAGAAGCTTTATGATGCGCATGTAAAACGGATGATGCTCATGCTCGACAAACAGTCAGAGGAAGAATTTAAGACCTCCAAAATTACGATTTTGTCGGAAATCACAAAGCTCCGTCAGCTGTGCTGCGACCCGGGACTGATTTATGAGGATTACAGGGGAGAATCCGCAAAGCTGGAAATGTGCATCAATATGATAAAAAATGCGGTGGAAGGTGGACATAAACTTCTGCTGTTTTCGCAGTTTACCTCCATGCTGGACCGGATTGCAGGTAGATTAAAGATCGAAAAAATTGGCTACTATCTGCTGACGGGATCTACCAGTAAGGAAAAACGTGCGGAAATGGTAGAGGCATTTGCGGAAGACAGTGTTCCTGTTTTCCTGATTTCACTGAAGGCAGGCGGAACCGGACTGAACCTGACGGCAGCAGATATGGTGATCCATTTTGATCCCTGGTGGAATCTGGCAGTACAGAATCAGGCAACAGACCGTGCCCACCGGATCGGCCAGCAGAATGTGGTGAATGTTTATAAACTGGTGATGAAAGACACCATAGAAGAAAATATTTTAAAACTGCAGGAGAAGAAGCGCGAACTGGCAGATCAGATTCTGGGTGGTGAAGGTCTGAATGGAAGCAGTCTGACCAGGGAAGATCTGTTGGAATTGCTTGGAGAAAAATAATCGGGAAAACAAAATTTTCCCTTGACTTACAGCCTTTTCTCATGCTATAGTATACAAGGCTTTTTGCGGGCATAGTATGTCCAATGAGCCGGGTGTGTCAGAAACTGACCGCCCGTTACGCAAAAATCACGCGGACGGATTCCGGAAGAGGTGCCTGCGAGCAGGTCCTTCTGGGAGTAGAATGTCACGCGGAAGAAAAAAACCAAAACGGAGGAAGAACAATGAGCGTAATTTCAATGAAACAGTTACTGGAAGCCGGCGTACACTTCGGTCATCAGACCAGAAGATGGAACCCGAAAATGGCAGAGTACATCTACACCGAGAGAAACGGTATCTACATCATCGACCTGCAGAAATCTGTAGGAAAAGTTGATGAGGCTTACAAAGCAGTTGCAGATATCGCAGCTGAGGGTGGAAAGATCCTTTTCGTTGGTACTAAGAAACAGGCTCAGGATGCTATCGCAGTAGAGGCAGAGCGTTGCGGAATGTACTATGTAAACGAGAGATGGCTCGGTGGTATGCTGACCAACTTCAAGACTATCCAGGGACGTATTGCAAGACTGAAAGCAATCGAGACCATGCAGGAAGACGGAACCTTCGACGTACTGCCGAAGAAAGAAGTCATCGCTCTGAAAAAAGAGATGGACAAACTTCAGAAGAACCTTGGCGGTATCAAAGAGATGAAGACCCTTCCGGATGCTATCTTCGTAGTAGATCCGAAGAAAGAGAAGATCTGTGTACAGGAAGCTCATACTCTGGGAATCCCGCTGATCGGTATCTGCGATACCAACTGCGATCCGGAAGAGCTTGACTACGTAATCCCGGGTAACGATGACGCTATCCGTGCCGTAAAACTGATCGTTTCCAAGATGGCAGACGCTGTTATCGAGGCAAATCAGGGCGAGGCTGAGGAGTATGCTGAGGAAGCATATGAGGAGCAGCCGGTAGAAGAGTAATTTAATTTACAGGTAAAGGCCGTCCGGGACAGTATTGTTCCGGACGTGCTGTAAACACATCCCACAGGAGGAATCAGATCATGGCTATTACAGCATCTATGGTAAAAGAGTTAAGAGAGATGACCGGTGCAGGAATGATGGATTGTAAGAAAGCACTTGCAGCTACCGAGGGTAACATGGAAGCAGCAGTGGATTTCCTGCGTGAGAAAGGTCTTGCTACCGCACAGAAGAAAGCAAGCCGTATTGCAGCAGAGGGTATCGTAGCTACCGCTCTGACTGAGGACGGAAAGAAAGCAGTTGCTGTTGAAGTAAATGCAGAGACTGACTTCGTTGCTAAGAACGAGAAATTCCGCAACTATGTTGCAGATGTTGCTGCTCAGGCACTGAACACCACCGCAGCTGACATCGACGCATTCCTTGCAGAGGCATGGGCGCTGGATACCACCAAGACTGTAAAAGAGGCTCTTGCAGCTCAGATCGCAGTTATCGGTGAGAACATGAACATCCGTCGTTTCAAACAGATGGAGGAGCAGAACGGATTCGTAGCTTCCTACATCCACGCAGAAGGAAAGATCGGTGTTCTGGTTGACGTTGAGACCGACGTAGTAAACGATGAGATCAAAGAGATGGCTAAGAACATCGCTATGCAGATCACCGCTATGAAACCGGTATACACCAACGACAGCGAAGTTGATGAAGAGTACAAAGCTCATGAGCTTGAGATCATCAAGACTCAGATCGAGAACGATCCGAAGATGGCAGGAAAGCCGGAGAAAGTTATCAACGGCGCTATCATGGGACGTCTGAACAAACAGCTCAAAGAGATCTGCCTGCTTGACCAGGTATATGTAAAAGCTGAAGATGGAAAACAGAGCGTAGCTGCTTATGTAGCACAGGTTGCAAAAGCAAACAGCGCTAACGTAGCAATCAAAGGCTTTGTTCGTTTCGAGACCGGTGAAGGTATGGAGAAAAAGAACGAGGACTTCGCAGCAGAGGTTGCAGCTCAGCTTGGTAAATAAGT
>CAVFMZ010000093.1:5126-11341 GCA_963623675.1 Firmicutes bacterium CAG:176
GTCTTGTCATCCATCTGCTGTTTTAATTCTGCCCATACCGGATCTGCCTCATCATCTGTGTCCACTGCAGCAGTCTCGGCAGCTTTGTAAGATGCTTCCAGTTCTTCTGCGAAGTCATCCATGGTTTTCTTTTCTTCTTCCATTTGTAAATACCTCCCGTAAAAAAATAAGTCCATATGTTCCTATTATATGGGAATTTGTCTGTAAAATCAATTATTTACTGTAGGTCTTGCAGATTTTTGCGACAACACCGCTTAAAGCAAGCAGTGCCAGCGCATTCGGGATAACCATCAGTCCGTTGAAGAAATCGGCCAGAGACCATACCAGATCCACTTTCAGGGTAGAGCCAACAATGATGAAGATGACTACAATCAGAGAGTAAATCTTGCTTGCTTTCACACCGAACAGATGCTTCACATTGATGGCACCGAAGAAATGCCAGCCCAGGATGGTGGAGAAGGCAAAGAACAGAAGGCAGATGGCGATGAAAATATCACCAAAGCTTCCAAATACGGTGGAGAATGCATACTGGGTCAGAGCAGTACCGTTTTTACCGCTGCTCATAGCGCCTGTGGTCAGAACGGAGAATACCGTCAGGTTCAGGATGATAAAGGTGTCAATGAAGACACTGATCATAGCAGTCAGACCCTGCTGATGAGGATTTTCAGCGGTTGCGCGTGCATGCGCATGAGGGGTAGAACCCATACCTGCCTCATTGGAGAACAGTCCTCTTGCAACACCGTAGCGGATGGCTTCTCTTACGGTGATACCTGCAGCTCCACCCATGATTGCGGACGGCTGGAATGCGCCTACCAGAATCTGACGGAATGCTTCCGGGATCATGGTGAAATTGTATCCGATAACGATCAGGCTGCCGACGATATAGATGCAGGCCATGAACGGTACCAGTTTTTCTACAACAGCAGCCAGACGGTCGGTTCCGCCGATGAAAATAAAGGCTGCAAAAACGGCAAGGATAATACCAACCGCTACCGGCGGTACACTGATATTTCTGGAAGTAAATACTTCAGAGAATGCAGCACCGATGGAGTTGGACTGTACCATATTTCCCATAAAGCCAAGAGCCAGGATGATAAATACAGAGAACAGACCTCCCAGAACTCTGCCGAAGGTTCCTTTGAATGCTGCGTGGATGTAGTAAACCGGGCCTCCGGTTACCTCTCCGTGTTTCACAACTTTATATTCCTGGGCAAGGGTTGCCTCTGCGTAGATGGTTGCCATTCCGAAAAATGCGCTGAGCCACATCCAGAAGATGGCGCCGGGACCGCCGCCGAACAGAGCGGTTGCAGCACCGGCCAGATTACCGGTACCTACCTGAGCAGCGATTGCGGTAGCAACAGACTGGAAAGGGGTCATTTCGCCCGCTTTCCTTTCACCCTTGCGACCAAGATTACCAAAGAGAAGCTTGAAGCCTTCTCCGAATTTTCGTACCTGGATGAACCGGAGCTTTATTGTATAGAAGATACCAGTACCGCATAGTAGTACGATCAGCACCACATTCCATAAAAATCCATTTGCGTTGTCCACCAGTTGTAACAGTGTTTCCATTTTCTCGTTCCTCCTACTCGTTATATGTTTGAACATAAAAATAAGAGCTGATAAACTTATCAGCCCTCCAAAGAGTAGAACATCTGCATGTAAAAGTATGCCCTGTCCTTTTGCCTGAGAGATTGGCGGAAGATACGTTCCGCTGTACACCTTCGGCGCTCGTTCATCGAGACTCTCCAGAGTGCCTGCCGGGAGTCCGATCCGACAGGACATAAAGGACTATATCATATCTCTGGGGCAAACACAATAGTCCGCATAGAAAAAACAGAAAAAATTTCAGTCTGCAGACGTTTGCGGTTTATTTTGTCCTTCCGGAACCGGATACCCAGTTGTCGGATGGACTTGCGTTCCAGACCAGGGTGGAACCATCGGAAGTGACCGTAATGGTACCCTGTTCATCGGTACGAAACATCTGTACACCGGCGGTGCGGAGCTTATTCAGTGTCTCTGCGTGAGGATGGCCGTAGGAATTGCCAGTCTCGCAGCTGATGACGGCGTAGGTGGGAGCAACTGCATCAAGAAATGCATCGCTGGTGGAGGTGTGGCTTCCGTGATGGCCGACCTTCAACACATCTGCTGACAGATCCAGGCCGGAAGCGAGCATGTCAGATTCGGCTTCTTCCTCGGCGTCTCCTGTGAAGAGGAAGGTATTATTTCCGTGGGTCAGGCGCAGCACGATGGAACAGTCGTTGCTGTCCTGATAATTCTTTGCCGGGGAAAGAATGGTGAAGGAAGATTCCCCAAATGCATAGGTGTCACCGACTTCCGGCTGAACAGCTGTATAGTTTTTGAATTTCATGGCCTGAATCACATCATCATAGGTACGGGTGTCTGCCTTTTTCTCCGGCATGAGGATCGCGTTACAGTCAAATTTGTAAATGACCACGTCTGCACCGCCGATATGGTCGGCATCCGGATGGGTCAGTACCAGATAGTCCAGGGAAGAAATGCCCAGATATTCCAGATAGGACTGTACTTTCGTACCCTGGTCATTGTCTCCGGCATCGATCAGCATGGCGTGCGCACCCTGGGTCAGAAGGGTACAGTCGCCCTGTCCGATATCCAGAAAATGGACGGTCAGGTTTTCTGTCACTTCAGCAGGTGCATAGGCAGTCTGCACACCTGCTTCGGAGGCCAGATCTGATGCGGCGGTCAGAATGGTATTCAGTGCGGAGGATACGGAATCTGCAGATCCGTTTCCATATCCGGCAATTCCAAGGATCAGTACGACCAGCGCGAGAAGCACCGGAACCGTCCGTTTTCTTCTTTTTTTACGATAATAATTTTTCTTTCTGCTCATGGTAATTCTCCAGTCTCTAATAATAAATCGAACATATGATCTATATTACCACAGCTTTACGAAAAAGAAAAGAAATGAAAATAAGACATTATGCACAAAAGTTGCTTTGCAAAACAGATGTAATCATGCTATAATATACAAAAGAAATGGAGGTGTTTCTATGAGTAAACGTATTATCACGATTAGCCGTGAGTTTGGAAGCGGTGGAAGAACCATTGGAAAGATGGTGGCAGAGAAACTCGGAATCGCTTTCTATGACAAGGGACTGATTGAAAAGATTGCAGAAGAGACCGGATTTTCCAAAAAGTTTATTGAGGAATACGGTGAGCATGCTCCGGGAACGAATGTATTTTCTTATTCTTTCCTGGGAAGAGATGCCAACGGCGTGTCCATGCAGGATAAGATCTGGATGCAGCAGAGAAAGCTGATTCTGGATCTGGCAGAAAAAGAGCCCTGTGTCATCGTCGGACGCTGCGCGGACTATATTTTACGTGACCGGACGGACTGCCTGAATGTATTTATCCATGCGTCTACGGAGAAGAAAGTGGAGCGAATTGTAAAGCTTTATGGAGAAACTGCAGACAAACCGGAAAAACGTCTGGCAGATAAAGATAAGAAACGCCGCGTCAATTATCGTTATTATACAGATCGGGAGTGGGGTGCAGCACAGAATTATCATCTCTGTCTGGACAGCGGAGAATTTGGAATTGAACGCTGTGTGGATCTGATTGTAGATCTGGCAAAATAAAACGGACATGAAGGAGTTACAGAAAAAACATGGCGAAGTATATTATGGCACTGGATGCAGGCACGACCAGTAACCGCTGTATCCTCTTTGACAAGCAGGGACATATCATAAGTATGGCTCAGAAGGAGTTTACCCAGTATTTTCCGAAACCGGGCTGGGTGGAGCATGATGCCAATGAGATCTGGTCCACCCAGCTGGGTGTGGCAGTGGAAGCCATGCAGAAGGCAGGCGCATCTGCGGCGGATATCGCGGCAATCGGAATTACCAATCAGAGAGAGACGGTTGTAGTATGGGATAAGGAGACCGGAGAACCGGTCTATCATGCCATTGTCTGGCAGTGCCGCAGAACTTCCGCCTATTGTGATGAATTAAAAAGGAAAGGTTTGACGGATAAAATCCGGGAAAAGACCGGTCTTATGGTGGATGCCTATTTCTCAGGCACCAAGTTGAAGTGGATACTCGACCATGTGGAGGGAGCACGGGAAAGGGCGGAGAGAGGAGAACTTCTCTTTGGAACCATCGAGACCTGGCTCATCTGGAAGCTGACCAAAGGAGCGGTTCATGTGACGGACTATTCCAATGCGTCCCGTACCATGCTCTTTAATATCCGGACGCTGCAGTGGGATTCTGAGATTCTGGAGTTCCTTCAGATTCCGGCATCCATGCTGCCCACGCCGGTACCGTCAAGCGGTGTCTGCGGAAAGACAGATCCCAGTTACCTGGGTGGAGCCATTCCCATTGCGGGAGCGGCAGGAGACCAGCAGGCGGCACTGTTTGGACAGACCTGTTTTGAGGCAGGTGAAGCGAAAAATACCTATGGAACAGGATGTTTCCTTCTGATGAATACAGGTGAAAAACCGGTCTTTTCAGAAAACGGGCTGGTAACCACCATTGCATGGGGACTGAATGGAAAAGTAAATTATGCGCTGGAAGGTTCCATCTTTGTAGCCGGAGCAGCCATCCAGTGGTTAAGAGATGAACTGAAGATCATTGATTCTTCGGCAGATTCCGAATATATGGCACAGAAAGTCAAAGATACCAATGGCTGCTATGTAGTACCGGCCTTTACCGGTTTGGGCGCGCCTTACTGGGATCAGTATGCCCGTGGAACCATCGTGGGACTTACCCGCGGTGTAAATAAATGCCATATTATCCGGGCAACGCTGGAATCCATTGCCTGCCAGGTACACGATGTATTGGAAGCCATGGAAGCAGATTCCGGTATCCAGCTGTCCGCTCTCAAAGTGGACGGCGGTGCCAGTGCCAATAATTTCCTTATGCAGGTGCAGGCCGATCTCATCGACGCACCGGTCAACCGTCCCTGCTGTGTGGAATCCACTGCCATGGGCGCAGCCTATCTGGCCGGACTGGCCGTCCGTTACTGGAAAGATGTGGATGAAGTCCGCAAGAACTGGGTCATTGACCAGACCTTCTACCCGCAGATGAGCGCCGAAGACCGTAAGAAAAAATTATCCGGTTGGAAGAAGGCTGTGAAATACGCCTGTGGCTGGGCGAAGGAAGAATAAATGGATATCAGGTACCAACTTAATAAAAAAGAACAGGTTATTTTTATTATATATATAGTTTTAAAATCTCTGACAGGAATGTATTTTTTCTGGATGGTGTCGGCAATCGGCTGTTTGACCATTGGATGGGTGTTGTCGACGGTGCTGAAGATACATTTAAATCAGATAGTTTCACCATGGGCTTGTATGGTTATATTGATGATTTTATGGATAGCCTGGGTTTTTAAGGAAAATTATGTAAGATTTTCTGCGTATAGGAACTGGCGGGTATATCTTAGCCAGGAAGGCGTTGCTTTTGAAAATGTATTTCGTATTATTTTTGAAAAAGAAGAGCTTTTGCATCCCGTTTCTTTTTGTGGATTATGGATTTTTCGAAAGAAAAGTTATTATGTCAGCAATCGGGAAGCCAGTGATTATTCTGTAATTCCCAATAGGAATGATGGATTATGCACATTTTGACCGGCTGGCGATGGAAGCAAAAAATGGACTCCCTGGAGAAAAAAAGAAGCAGCGTAGCCAGTCTAAATCCAGTTTGGCGATATTTGGAACTTTAGCTTTGTTGATTTTATATTTGATTCCTACAATTCCAGCATGGATTGTGATTATTTTATGTACATTTCTCTTTGCATTATCTGTATGGGGAACGAATTATGTAAAACCTGAAACGGATGAAAAATATCTCAAATTACTTCAGAAAAATAATGTAAAGCAGAAAATGATTGGTTTATGGAATATTACATTTTATGAAACACATGTTGCATATCATGTAAATGATCAAAGCTTTGATTTTATTTGGAACGCGGTAGAACAAATTCGCGAGTATGGAGATTGCTGGCTTTTCCTGTTGAAAGACCGAGGAGCTATTTTTCATATCCCTAAAGGGGTAGTAAGTCAGGATGAGACAGAAGAATTTAATTCTTATTGCGCGGAAAGAGCAAAAAAATGTAAAAAAGCTGTTGACAAATGTCATGCCCGATGATAATATAGGGAAGTCGTCGCGAGAGAGCGGCTGAAACAAAACAATGAACCTTGATAATTAAATAGTGCTTTAAAGATCTTCGAAAATTCTTTT
>CAVFMZ010000094.1:0-11024 GCA_963623675.1 Firmicutes bacterium CAG:176
TATTTTCCACCTTGACCGGGCGGAACGTACCAAGGCCTACATGCAGGGTTACATGCGCGATATTGACGCCTTTGTCCTTGATAGCCTGCAGTAATTCCGGTGTAAAATGAAGTCCGGCTGTCGGCGCTGCTGCAGAACCGTCATGTTTTGCATAGACCGTCTGATAACGGTTCTTGTCCTTCAGCTGATGGGTAATGTACGGCGGCAGGGGCATCTGTCCCAGCTGGTCCAGAATTTCCTCAAAAATACCGTCATAGGTAAATTTGATCATCCGGTTGCCATCTTCTACCACATCCACAACTTCTCCTACCAGAAGTCCGTCGCCGAAACTGATCTTCGTGCCCGGTTTTGCCTTCTTGCCCGGCTTCACCAGCGTTTCCCATACATCGTCTGCATTTCGTTTCAGAAGAAGCACTTCTATCTTTGCATCCGTTCCGATCTTGCTTCCAATCAGTCTGGCCGGAATAACCTTGGTGTTATTTACCACCAGGCAGTCTCCCGGATTCAGATAATTGATAATCTCCCGGAAAATGTGATGCTCGGTATTTCCGGTCTCTCTGTCCAGCACCAGCAGTCTGGAACTGGAACGATCTTCCAGCGGATCCTGTGCGATCAGTTCCTGGGGAAGATCATAATAAAAATCATGTAAACTCATATTCTGTTCGTCCAAAATACAACAGCCTCCTATAGTTCAATTCCAAACAGTTCCTGCATCTGCTGCCGGATCATTTCCGGACGTTTCTCCACGAAATCATAGATCACGGCCTTGTTCCGCTCTACCTCGTCCATATCCAATGTATACGTCTCGTCAATGCTGTGCTTGTAAGCAAAACTTTCTGCCAGCTCGCCGTCACGCTCTGCACAGAGCTTTTCAACAGCTGCGCGAACTCTGTCTTCCGTAAAATACTCATCGATGCAGAGTCTCATATACTCTGCAAATTTTTCCTGCATGTCCGGACGCTTCATGACAGCGCCAAACAGCGGGCTCTCTTCCATTACCGTCTCAATATCCAGCCAGTCTTCCGGCTCTTCGTTATTGATGTTGAATCCGGCTTCCATATCATAATAGAGATAACGCCATCTTCCATCCTGGCGTCCTGTTCCATAGACATTGTTCTGGCTGTAATACCGATACAGCTTGATGTTATTGAGCGGCCAGTCCCAGTTGGCAATGTAAGTTTCAATGGCAAAATACTGGATCATATTATCAATATCGACCAGCTGCTCCAGCTCCGCAAAGGCTGCATCATCAGTCAGATCCATTTCCGCATATTCTGCGACTGTCTGGTAGTCCTTGGCTGCCTGAATTGCCTCCGGGTCTGCCCCGTCGCTTTCTGCCTGCTGCAGATCGTTATCAAGGCTTCCTGCATCCATGGAAAGTGCCTGCGCTTCATCCGCCACATCCATCACCTGCTTGTTGCCTTCTCCTAAACCGGACACATTCTCCTCCGTTTCTTCCTCTCCCGGAATGCTCTGGGTCAGCTTATTGGCGCGGAGCGCCACCTTCTGATAATAATCGCCCTCCTGCATGAGCCCATAATTTTCTTCCATATAGGTATCATCATAGACCTCCTGCAGCCATTCGAAATTATAATATCCGCCGTTCAGCCATACCGATGCCGGGGCAACCGACTTGCTGTCAATGCCCTCAATCTGGCTGCACAGGGTCTGGAAGAGTTCCTCCCGGAACAGGGTCACACTCTTGTCAAAGCCATGGGCCCGGAGTACCAGACGTTTGTAAGCATCCTGTATCTTCTGGTCTGCTCCGTGGGTATTATCTGCAAAGAAGGGATAGGCAAAGGTGTCCTTTCCGTATTCCTTTCTTGCATAAAGCTTAAAAGATTTATAATAATACTGTCTGCTGGCATGCCCGAAGATCCGTACACCGGCATCCTGGGCAATGAGACGATCCCCGTTTGGAGAGAGAATCTCCACATAGGCGTCCCGTTCCCATTCCCGTCCCTGCTGGGTAAAATTAGCCGGCTGTGTCAGCTTCCCGGAGATGTACTCCTCACTGTTCACATATTCATCCCGGATCTTTCCTTCCACCATGATTCCATATTCATAATCATATAGATTATAAGGATCACTGGTCAGGCAGACAATGTAGGTGCTGAATCGGTTCTGTAATGTCTCCATACTGTCCGCATAAAAATAGGTCCTTGTAAACAGATCTCCCCATTCTCCGGTACTTTCATCATAGGAGCGGGCGCGAAGCACGCAGCTTTGCACCTCCGCTGTTGCCGGAAACACAATGGAGTCCTCGTAGAACCCGCTTTCAAATCCCGGGATGCTTCCGTCTAACGTGTAGTAAATAGGATAGCCCCCCGTATTAGATAATTCCAGCACCAGATCTCCAGCGCAGAAGGAATCCTCCTGAGATACCAGGATATCATCTGCTTCTTCCATTTTCCGAGCTTCCCCCGGACTCTTTATTGCTACAACCAACAAAACCAGGGCGGCAGCTATTAAAAGCCCCGCCCTGATGGATTTTTTCACAGACATCATTACTGACGCAGCTCTGCACCCAGAGCCTGCAGACCATTCAGGATTTTCTTCATGGCAGAAGTAATCTCTGCATCCGTCAGCGTATGATCCTTGGCACGGAAGGCAAGAGAATACGCCACAGACTTATATCCTTCCTTGATCTGGGAACCTTCGTAAATATCAAACAGCTCGTAGTTCTCCAGAATCTTTCCGCCTCTGGTTGCAATGATTTCCTCAACCTGTCCTACCAGGATCTCTTTCGGAAGTACCATGGAAATGTCTCTGGTCACTGCCGGGAATTTTGCAACGCCTTCGTATTTTCTGTCGAAGGTTGCCTTCTCAACGATAGACGGCATATCCAGGACTGCCACATAAGCGCGGTCGCCGATACCGTAATTTGCAGCAACGGTCGGATGAACCTCACCCATGTATCCGATGACAGCACCATCGTAAACGATGTTTGCCTGACGTCCCGGATGCAGGAAGGATTTTCCTGCCTTCGGATCGTATACTTCTTTCTCATGCATACCGATCTTATCCAGGAACTCTTCTACGACGCCCTTCATGCTGAAGAAGTCGCCGTCACCATACATACCAAGAGTGAACTGCATTCTCTCATCCGGCAGCTCGGTCAGCGGAAGGCTCTTCGGCAGATAAATATTACCCATCTCATAGAGACGTACATTTTTATTTCTTCTATTGTAGTTGGTAGCCAGGGAGGTCAGCATTCCGTTCAGGGAAATGGTTCTCATAATGGAGAAATCCTCGCCCAGCGGGTTGGAGATCACGATGGCCTGACGCTCTTTTGCATCCTCCGGAAGCATCAGTTTGTCAAATACCTTCGGGCTCTCGAAGCTGTAGGTCATACCCTGGGAGAATCCACAGAACTCTGCGATATCTCTTGCAACAGCCTCAATTCTCAGATAGAACGGAAGCTTTCCGGTGGTTGCCTCACCCTTCGGCAGGGTCGTCGGGATATTGTCATAACCAAAGAAACGTGCTACTTCCTCAGCCAGATCTGCGGTACGGAACAGATCCTGACGGAAGGTAGGAGCTACGATCTCATTGGTCTTCTCATCATAAGCAAGCTCGATCGGCTTGAAATATTCCAGCATCTGCTCTCTGCTGATGTCCGTTCCCAGCAGGGCATTGATACGGTCCGGCTCAAACGGAATACGGACTTCCTCTTTCTTCACCGGATATACATCTACGGTTCCGTCTACGACATCACCGGCATCCAGTTCCTCGATCAGCTGGCACGCGCGGTCGATAGCTGCCTGTGCATTGTTCGGGTCCAGACCCTTCTCAAATTTACCGGAAGCCTCGGTACGGAGACCGACACGCTTACTGGAAAGGCGGATGTTGGTACCGTCGAAGCAGGCTGCCTCGAACAGCATGGTCTTTACATCATCGGTGATCATAGAGTTCTCTCCACCCATGATACCTGCGATACCCACTGCTTTCTCACCGTCACAGATCACCAGAACATTTTCATCCAGAGTTCTCTCCTGACCGTCCAGAGTGATGAATTTTTCATTTTCAGAAGCACGGCGGACCACGATCTTATGGTCTGCAATGGTATCCAGATCATAAGCGTGCATGGGCTGGCCATACTCTTCCATCACATAGTTGGTAATATCCACAATGTTGTTGATGGGACGGATACCAACAGATGCCAGTCTTCTCTGCATCCATTCCGGTGACGGAGCCAGACGGATATTCTTTACGACTCTTGCACAGTATCTGGAGCAGAGATCCTCTGCCTGTACTTCTACTTTTACATAATCATTGACATCTCCGCCGCAGCCTTTGACTTCTACGACCGGAGCTTTGAACTCTTTGTGGAAGGTAGCAGCGGTCTCTCTTGCCAGACCTAAGGTGCTGTAGCAGTCTACACGGTTGGAAGTAATCTCAAACTCAAACTCTACATCATGAAGTCCCAGTGCACCGATGGCATCTGCGCCAACCTCTGCATTCTCCGGGAAAATGTAGATACCGTATTCCGGAGCTTCCGGATACATATCTCTGTTGGAACCAAGCTCCTCGATCGAGCACATCATACCGTTGGACTCTACGCCGCGGAGTTTGCCTTTTTTGATCTTGATTCCGCCCGGTGTCATCTTGCCGTCGTGACCGCCTGCTACGCGTCCGCCGTCCAGAACAACCGGAACTTTGTCTCCTTCTTTCACATTGGGAGCGCCGGTTACGATCTGAATGTTTTCCGCCTCTCCGATATCCACCTGGCAGATAATCAGTTTATCTGCATCCGGGTGACGCTCAATTTTCTTAATCTGGCCGATGACGATCTTCTCCAGGTCAGCGTCCATTTTTGTAAATCCTTCCACCTTGGAACCAGACAGAGTCATGGCATCGGTGAACTCCTGAGCCGTTACATCAAGCTCCGGCACATATGCTTTTATCCATGATAAAGATGTATTCATCTTTGTAATCCTCCTAAACTATTGTACTATCTGTTGATGGCATCTTTAGAACTGACGCAGGAAACGAATATCATTCTCGTACAGCAGTCTCATGTCATCAATCTCATATTTCAGCAGTGCGATACGCTCCAGACCTACACCGAATGCAAAACCGGTGTACTCGTTCGGATCAATGCCGCACATCTCCAGTACATGAGGATGTACCATACCGCAGCCAAGGATCTCAATCCAGCCGGAGCCTTTACAGAAACGGCATCCTTTGCCGCCGCATTTGAAGCAGGACACGTCTACCTCAGCACTCGGCTCCGTGAACGGGAAATGATGCGGACGGAATTTGGTCTTGGTCTCGGCTCCGAACAGCTCTTTTGCGAACTCTTCCAGAGTTCCCTTCAGGTCTGCAAACGTAATGTTCTTATCGATAACCAGTCCCTCAATCTGATGGAAGGACGGGGAATGGGTTGCGTCCACTTCATCAGAACGGAAAACACGTCCCGGAGAAATCATACGGATCGGAAGTTTTCCTTTTTCCATGGTTCTTGCCTGTACCGGGGAAGTCTGTGTTCTGAGCACGATGTCTTTATTGATATAGAAGGTATCCTGCTCGTCCTTTGCCGGATGGTTTGCCGGAATGTTCAGCTTCTCGAAGTTGTAAAGATCGTACTCAACCTCCGGTCCTTCGATCACTTCATATCCCATACCGATGAAGATACGCTCTACTTCTTCCAGTGCGATGGTGTTCGGATGTCTGTGTCCTACACTGTTCTTCTTTGCCGGAAGGGTAACGTCGATGACTTCTGATTTCAGCTTTGCATCCAGAAGAAGCTTGTCCATGTTCTTCTTTGCTTCTTCCATGACTCTCTCGATCTCAGCTCTGGTGTCATTTACCAGCTGTCCGAATGCCGGACGGTCTTCCGGAGCTACCTCCTTCATACTCTTTAAGAGTGCGGTAAGCTCACCTTTCTTTCCAAGTACAGATACACGTACTTCATTCAGCGCATCAGGATTATGGGATGCTCTGATCCGTGCAATGGCCTCTTCTCTGATTTTCTGCAGTTTTTCTTTCATGACTGAACTCCTTTAAAATAGTCTCAGGGTTTCCTTTGTTTCAGATAATAAAAAAACTCCATCCCCAAACAGGGACGAAGTCTGTAATCCGTGGTACCACCCTTATTTCCGGTCTTCTTCCGACCGGACACTCATGCCGCGTAACGTGCGGTAAACGTCATCTCCTACTTTTCATAGCTAATTTCAGGGATGCTGCTCCGGTGGGAAATTCACAATGCTGTCTGAACCGGGATGAGCTTCCAGCCGCTGGCTCTTCCTCTCTGTCGGAAAACAGGTTGCTACTGACACCCTCTACGCATTTCCATATCGACAATTACTATAACACAAAAATTTTTACCGGTCAAGCCAGAAATGGTTGATCTCCACACCAATCAACACAATATACATGACAAAATAAAGCCAGAACATAAACAGCATTAACGTGGTCAGGCTACCATACATGGTGTAGGCCCTGGTATATTCGATATAAATGGAAAATCCAAAGGAAAACAGATACCATGCCACCGAAGAAAACAGCGCTCCCGGCAGCTGATCCATAAACGTGGTCTTCCGGTTCGGCAGCATCATATAGAGTACCGCGAAGAACACCATAAAAAGCGCCAGCATAATAACCAGACGGAAGGTAAGCAGAATCCGCGTAATCACTGCCAGAAACGGGAAGTGCTGCTGTATCCATATATGAATGGATGTTCCGAAGACAATCAGCACCAGAGAAGCCACCACCAGCAGTACAAAAATCAATGCGAAAATGGCGCCCCGCAGACGAAGCACCAGATAATTCGGTTTCCGGTCTACCTGACAGATGGCATTCATACCACGGTTCAGCGCCATGAAGCTTTTTCCGGCCGACCAGACCATCACAAGAGCGGACAGGGAAATCGTTGCCACTGTCCGGCTGTACATCTCATCCACCATGCCAATGACCCAGCTTCGAAATCCCACAGGAATCACCGTCTGAATCAGATGATAAAGATCCGCCTTCCCAACTCCGGTAAACTGCACCAGCGACAGGAGCATAATCGTCAACGGCAAAAACGACAGAATGATAAAATAAGCAGACTGCGCCGCATATGCTCCCACATGAGCGTGCTCAAGCTCTTTTTTAATTTCCAATACCATGACAACCAATCTGCGAAGCATGTAATTTATCCTTTCCGTGCATGTTTTGCCTGCTTATCATACCCTGTTTATTCCAAAATAGCAAGCTCTATATCCTTATAAAAGTAATGAAGAATGGATTCAAAATCCTGCCCCTGCTCCGCCAGAATCCGCGCTCCATTCTGGCTCATACCGGCCCCGTGTCCAAGGCCTCCTCCATACACCTCATATCCGACTGTCCTCCCCTGTTCCTGCACCGGTTCCAGAACAAAATACCCGCTTGGCAGCAAGCTGCTTCCTTCTGCTTCTGTGCCGTCATTTTTATGTATGGTTCCTCCTGGAATACTGAGCAGCTGCCGGATGGGATATTCATACACAATGGTTTCCGATCCATGCTCACCCTTTAACAGAAGCTTTTGCACTGCTCCGCCAGTATTTCTTTCCGTCACTTCCACCTGTGTCACTTTTTCTTCCAATCCCAGCTGTTTTTCCGCATTCTCCTGGATTTGTGACAATGACACATAACAGTTCCACCGATACCAGGGTTCGCTGATCTCCAGGTCATCCGCATGCTTTTTACGGATAAATTTGGAGAATGCTTTCTCCGAAGTCAGATCTTTTTCCGTATTTTCTGTGTTGACCAGCCGTCCTGCAATATAAGGCGTCCGCTCCCTGTCTCCTTTTTCCCAGATATTTTCATCCGTGGTTGCCCCGCAGGAAGTAGAAAAATAGTAAGCTTTCACGGGCTGATCCTGATACAGCATGATCTGCCCGGCTGTTTCACGCACCGCCTGATCCGTACTCTCCTGAGGTTCCACCGAATGATAAACCTGGAAGGCCACGCTGTCATCCACATGGGCTTCGTATTCCGGATAGGCATATTCCTGCATCTGCCAGACCGCATATGTCCGGGCACAGATAGCCTGGGCTTTCAATGCCTCCGCAGCATACCGGGAGGGCATCTCACTGGGCACAACCCATCGCAAATATTCTTCCAGCGGGACTTCATTGACAATCACCCATCCCTCGTCTTCCTGATAGTACTGAAGCGTCCCCGGATAGTCGTCCCCGGACAATTTCTCTTTATGATAAATATTTCCCTGATCTCCCAGGATAAGCACCCGGATCACAGGATTGGCTCCCGGAGAAGTCCACTGCTCTGCTTCCGTCTGTTCTTCTCCTTTGGGAATTTCCAACCGCTCCCCTTCTTCCCTGTGCTTTTCTTCAGTAATCCTGCCTGCCCTGCCCGCAATCAAAAGGAGCAAAAGGGCAGTCAGTCCCACCAGAAACCACAGTTTCTGCTTTAATTTTCTGCGGTACATATCTTTCCTCCCCTGGCTTGTGCGGAAACGAAGTTTCCTGTATGACGAAAAAAACGGGTACTGCATCTTCTGCAATACCCGATATCTTCCGTTTCCCAAAGTGCCGTTCCCTGTATTTTGACGCCTAGCCAAAAGCTAGGTGGGTAACCTCAACAAGTATTCAGCCTTCCACTGGCGTCCGGTAAGGACGGAGGCGTGACATCCAACTTGCGATTTTGGAATCCCATAAACGTAGATGTAGGTTCAAAATAACAGAGCTCTCGAACACCCCAGGAAATCTGTAACCTTAGTATACCCCATTTCCTGCAATTTGACAACCAGCGCAGAGAAAAACTTGCGAAAATCTATCATTTTTCACAGAAATGTGACAAAACCCGGGATGCCGCCAGAATCTCCTGCTCATCCGTCCGCCAGATTTCAAACTCACTGATTCCCGGCAGTCCCATGGGAACCCCTTCTCTTCGATACGTCATAGAAGAGGGCAATGTCTTCTTTCCGGACATATGATAAGCATGAATACCTGTCATGGGATACAGCTTCTCGATAGAAGCCGCATGAATTCCTGCTCCTGCCATCAATGTAATCCGGTCACCGGCGATCTGCTGAAGCCGTTTCAGACAGCCGGCACCTTTCAGCGCACTCTCCTCCTGTCCGGACGTCAGGATCGTTCCGATTCCAAGAGAAATTGCCTGCTCCAACGCTTCTTCCGGATCCCTGCATACATCAAATGCCCGGTGAAGGGTAATCTCCATATCCCCGGCCAGATCCACCAGCCGTTTCATCCGTTCCAGATCCAGACTTCCATCCGCTTTCAGGCAGCCGATCACGACCGCATCCGCTCCAAGTTCCCGGAAATGAGCCACCTGGTGTTCCATGATCCGGAACTCTTCTTCCGTATAACAGAAATCTCCAAATCTCGGACGAATCAATACCCGTGCCGGAAGACTGGAATGCTCCCGGACACTGCGGTACAGCCATTCGTCCGGTGTCACTCCCCCGATAATCAGGTGACCGCACAGTTCCAGGCGGTCAACTCCGCCCCGCTCTGCCGCTTCCGCGGATTCCGGACTGTCCACGCAGGCTTCCAGAATCATTTTGCCATGTTTCATTGTATGACCCTCCCCTTTTCTTTATACCCCTGACAACTCACCCTGTGGCAAAAAAGGAGCGTTGCCAAAGCAACACTCCTTTGATCATTAGTAAATATAAGATTACAGCTGCGGACCAGCAGATACAAGTGCTTTTCCGTCTGCATTGCTCTCGTATTTAACAAAGTTCTTCTGGAAACGAGCAGCCAGATCCTTAGCTTTCTCCTCCCACTGAGCAGCGTCAGCGTAGGTATCTCTCGGATCAAGGATTGCCGGATCAACACCCGGAAGCTCGGTCGGAACTTCGAAGTTGAAGTACGGAATCTGTTTGGTCGGAGCATTCAGGATAGCGCCATCCAGGATTGCATCAATGATACCACGGGTATCTTTGATGGAAATACGTTTTCCGGTTCCGTTCCATCCAGTGTTAACAAGATAAGCTTTAGCGCCGCTCTTCTGCATTTTCTTAACCAGCTCCTGAGCATATTTGGTCGGATGCAGCTCAAGGAATGCCTGTCCGAAGCATGCGGAGAAGGTCGGGGTCGGCTCGGTAATTCCACGCTCGGTTCCTGCAAGTTTTGCAGTGAATCCGGACAGGAAGTAGTACTCAGTCTGCTCCGGAGTCAGGATAGATACCGGCGGAAGTACACCAAATGCATCTGCTGACAGGAAGATTACGTTCTGAGCATCCGGTCCAGCGGATACCGGGTTTACATTCTGAGCAATTTTCTCAATGTGGTTGATCGGATAAGATACACGGGTATTCTCAGTTACGCTCTTATCAGCGAAATCGATCTTGCCTTCTGCATCCAGAGTTACATTCTCAAGAAGAGCGTTTCTCTTGATTGCATTGTAGATATCCGGCTCGGAATCTTTATCAAGGTTGATAACTTTAGCGTAGCATCCACCCTCGAAATTGAATACACCGTTGTCATCCCAGCCGTGCTCGTCATCACCGATCAGAAGACGTTTCGGGTCGGTAGACAGAGTGGTTTTACCAGTTCCGGAAAGACCGAAGAAGATAGCGGTGTTCTTTCCTTCCATATCTGTGTTTGCAGAGCAGTGCATGGAAGCGATGCCCTTCAGCGGCAGATAGTAGTTCATCATGGAGAACATACCTTTCTTCATCTCTCCGCCGTACCAGGTATTTACGATAACCTGCTCACGGGTAGTGATGTTGAACATAACTGCGGTCTCAGAGTTCAGACCCAGCTCTTTGTAGTTTTCTACTTTTGCTTTGGAAGCGTTGTATACGATGAAGTCCGGCTCGAAATTCTCAAGCTCTTCAGCGGTCGGCTGAATGAACATGTTGGTTACGAAATGAGCCTGCCAAGCTACCTCAACGATAAAGCGGATAGCCATACGGGTATCTTTGTTTGCTCCACAGAATGCATCTACAACATACAGTTTTTTGTTGGACAGCTCTTTTTTAGCCAGATCCTTAACTGCAGCCCATGCTTCCTGAGTTGCCGGATGGTTGTCGTTTTTGTACTCGTCAGAAGTCCACCATACAGTGTCTTTGG
>CAVFMZ010000095.1:0-10592 GCA_963623675.1 Firmicutes bacterium CAG:176
CTCAGTTGGTAGAGCACCTGACTCTTAATCAGGGTGTCCAGGGTTCGAGCCCCTGGAGGCGCACGCGAGGAGCACTGTTTTTGGGATGTATGGGCCCGGGGGCGGTGTTCTTTTTTGCGCCCGAATATTTATTATAGCATAGACAGAACAGAAATAACAGTCTGTTTTTTCGCCGATTCTGTATTAAGATTAGAACATAGTTGTAATTCACCATAGCAGCCAGACACTCGCTGTCAGGCTGCGTAAGAACTTGATTCAGGAGTGAGCAGGCTCCTTTTGCGAAGCAAAACTTTAAATGAGTCTGCGAATGTTCGTTACTGGAACGAGGTATGAGTGAACAGTATAAGAACGAAAAGGAGAGGCAGATGGCGTATATCTATATGGTACGCTGCCAGGACGAATCCCTCTATACCGGGATTGCACGTGATGTGGGAAAGCGGATGAGGGAACATTATTATAAGAAGAAACCCGGTGCCAAATACACGAAAAGCCGTCAGGTGACCGCTCTGGAAATGGTCTGGCAGACGGAGAACTGGTCTGAGGCTGCAAAACTGGAATATCAGATCAAGCAGCTGCGGAAGACACAGAAGGAAGCGCTGATCCGGGAGCCGGAGCAGGTGGATACCCTGTTTGGAGAGAAACTGCAGGGTGCACATTACACACCCTGCAAGGATTTTAAACTAGAAGATTTTGTCGGTTAATAAATACAGAAGTGGGTAGCCGGAAGGAACGGCAGGTAAATCTGTACGTCGGTTCCCTTTTCCAGTTCTGAATAGATTCGGACGGTACCGCCGTGGGCGGATACGATTTTCCGGACGATGGGAAGTCCCAGTCCGGTGCCATGTTCCTTATAGGTAACAAAGGGCTGGAAGATGTTTTGCAGTTGATCCTGCGGAATGCCGCATCCATTATCTTTGACTGCAATCATCAGCCGTTTGTCGTGGACGTAGATTTTCAATGTGATTTTTCCACGGCCGGTGATGGATTCCATGGCATTCTTCAGAAGATTCAGGAGAGCCTGCTTCAAACGGATGGGATCCCCATAGAAAGCGGGATAGGAATCTTCCGTCTTTATGATCAGCGGAATATGGCGGCTTAACAGTTCTGCCAGAAGGGTGTCTTTGAGATCACAGGCAAAAGCCTTCGGATCGATCTGACAGATGTTCAGCTGATCCCCGTTATTAAAAGCAGAAATATCATCCAGCAGCAGACGCATGTACTGAAGATCATTTTTGATCTGCCCCCAGAATTCAAAATCTTCGACTTCCGGGTGCATTTTCTGGATCCACTGTACGGAACTGTTGATGTAAGTCAGTGGATTGCGGATCTCGTGAGAGATCTGCGAAACGGTTAAGTGGTAGTCACTTTTTATGGAGGCAATCATATTTCGGATTTCTTCATCCCTGGTTGCCAGGCGTTCTATCTTTTTCTGTTCGTCATATGTCAACATAGTTATCACTCCCTGTCTGCAATATACCAGATATGTCAAAATATGGCAAATAAAATCGTTCGACATGATGTGACAAAAAGCGACAAAATAAGATAAAAAGAAATTTTTAAATTTATATAGAAATTCAAAAGGAGATGTTTAGGATGAAGGATTGTAACTGTATTTTCTGTAAAATCGCAAATGGAGAGATTCCCTCCACGACTCTGTATGAGGATGAGGATTTTCGCGTGATTCTGGATCTGGGACCGGCCACCAGAGGTCATGCACTGCTGCTTCCGAAGGAGCATTATCAGGATCTGTTTGCACTGGATGACGAGACCGCTTCCAAGGTGTTGGTCACTGCAAAGAAGGTAGCCGGAAAGATTAAGAAAGCCATGGACGCAGATGGATTTAATCTGGTGCAGAACAATGGTGAAGCAGCCGGACAGACCGTATTTCATTTCCATATGCATATGATTCCGCGTTATAAGGATGACAACGCAGGCATTTTGTGGACTCCGGGAGAGACAACACCAGAGGATATGGCAGAGGTCAAAAAGCTGGTGGATGCCCAGTAAACTGAAAGGTTAGAATACGGTAGGGAGTATGAGCAGAGAGAGCCATCACCTGGATTTCTATGTCATGGAATATCAGGATGTGGTGATTCGAAATGCTTATGTGTATGTGAAGGATTATCATGTGGCGGAAGATATTTGCCAAGAGACTTTTATACGTTTTGAGCAAAAGATGGAAACGATTCCAGACGAAAAAGTCATACGATGGCTTCTTCGTGTATCGGAACGACTTGCATTGGATCACCTGAGAAAAGGAAAAAGACGCGGAGAAAATCTGCAGCTTGAAGAATATGTAGGTGTGCTGGAGGATAATCGGAATACGGATGCCAGTAAGATGGTCATACAGAAAGAAGAGTATGAAGAGCGCATGCGTGTTCTGGATCAGTTAAAAGAGATACGTCCCAACTGGCACGATGCATTGATGATGAGTTATCTGGAGAATATGGATAATTCAATGATTGGAAAGGAGCTTGGCGCTACACCTGCTCTCGTCAGTAAATGGAAAGAGAGAGGGCAGCGCTGGCTCCGTGAAGCTTATAAAAAGGAAAATGATTTAAAGTCAAAATTTAACGACCGGAAGTAACTTCATCAAAGAGTCCCATAATGGTCTCGATGGCATCTGACTGGGGGCATTCCTCCATGGCGCGGATGTAGTCGCTGCGGTGCTCATAGAGATGCTGCACTGCGGAGAGGAAATTCTCTTTGGTAATGGTTTCTTCTTCCAGAACCATGGAAAATCCCTGACGCTCGAAGGATTTCGCGTTCAGGATCTGGTCGCCGCGGCTTGCTTTGGCAGACAGCGGAATGAGGAGTGCGGGTTTTCTCAAAGCCAGCAGCTCACAGATGGCGTTAGCGCCTGCACGGGAGACAACCACATCGCAGAGGGCAAACAGGTTGGCAAGTTCATCTTGAATATATTCATACTGGACATAGCCGGGAGTGCCGACTAAGGATTCATCCAGTTTGCCTTTGCCGCAGAGATGAACGATCTGAAACTGTTTCAGAAGTTCCGGAAGCGCATCGCGGACGGCCTGGTTGACAGCGACGGCTCCAAGGCTTCCACCCATGACCATGAGAACCGGTTTCTCTTCATTGAATCCGGTCATGGCAAGGGCTGCTTCTTTGCTTCCCTCGCGAAGCTCCTGGCGGATGGGGCATCCGGTGAGAACGGCTTTGCCCTTCGGAAGATACGGAACGGTCTCCGGGAAGCTACAGCAGACTTTAGTAGCTGACGGCATGGACAGCTTATTGGCCAGTCCCGGCGTCAGGTCAGATTCATGGCAGATAACCGGAATATGACGGCGTTTGGCTGCCATAACCACGGGAACGGAGACAAATCCACCCTTGGAAAATACCACATCAGGTTTCAGCTCTTTCATAAGTCTGGAAGCCTGTGCGAATCCTTTCAGGACGCGGAAGGGATCCGTAAAGTTTTTAACATCAAAATAGCGTCTCAGCTTTCCGGAGGAAATGCCGTAATAGGGAATTCCCTGTGCCTGGATGAGTTTTTTCTCGATTCCCTCGGTGGAGCCGATATAGAAGATTTCGTAATCTTCGGAACGCAGACGGGGAAGCAGTGCAATGTTCGGTGTGACGTGACCGGCAGTGCCGCCGCCTGTAAGTACAATTCGTTTCATATGAAAATGTCCTCCCTGATCAGATTGGTAAACATGATGTAATTTCATTATAGGGTTCGGAGAGGAAAAGTCAACGGTGATTGGAGAACGGTGAAAAAGAATGCAGCGAGAGAAGGATGAATGGCTGGAACAGAAAATCGATGAAGATCTGGACGCCTGGGCAGAGGAACGAATGAAGATGCTGATGGAGTCGGAAGAACTTCAGGATATTCATATGCCTGAGGATAGTCTGGAAAAACTGCATCAGAAAATAAATGCGCGGAAGCGGAGACTGCTGGGCAGAAAGAGGGTCCGCATGCTGGTGGCAGTGGCTGCGGTCATGGCAGCTTTGCTTGGCATGGGCCTGGTCGGCAGCGGTAAGAAAGTGTATGAACCGAAGGTAATGCAGAATGCCAGAGGGGATGAAGTGAGCACTGCGGTAGAAAATGCAGACCATGTGGATCAACAGTATGACGAAGAGGCGGTTTGTCAGGAGATTCAGGACAAACTGGGAGTGTTGCCGATTCAATTTAAGTATCGACCGGATTCTTTCAAATTAACAAATTATAATGTTGATTCAGAATTAGGTGAAGCAATCTTAGAATACGCTAGTAATGAAAAGATATTACATGTGTTTATTTATGAGAAAAATATGAATAACAGCATTGGCTCCCAATATGATGGTTCTGTATTAGATAAAGTTATATTAGAATCCTATGGTGTAGAGATACCGGTATATGAGATTGAAGGTTCAGAAGAGGGAGTTTATTTTGATGCATCTTTTGAATATTTGAATACATATTATTCGATATCATCCAATATGGAAGAAGATGAGTTTAAAGGAGTAATTGAAAATATTTTAATAAAAAGTGAATAAAAGTGTCAAAAACGAGTTTCTGTGACGTTATATAGGTGTGAGCTCATAAAACAGTAGGGAAGGAGGAGTAAGAATGAAACACGCCATAAGGTCAGCCGGAACTCTTTTGCTGATGGGAACCCTCATGATGGGGACAGGCTTTGCAGCCTGCGCTGAGGAAGTTGTAGAACCGGCAGGCTATCATGTGTACGAAGAGACGGAAGATAGTGTCAGTGATACCTGGTATGGAATTGCCAGAGGGACTTATTTAAAATCTGGAACATCTTCTCTTGGAAAGAAAGATTCTACACATGCATTGTGTTCTGGCAATACAGCGGCGCACTCAAAATGCGATCGGGTATATGTAAGAATTTATCTTGATCAGAGTGCGACAGGAAAATCTGGAACATGGAGTACTTTAAATTATTGGACTGGTACAGAATCTAATGCAACTTATGCAACAGTATCCTGTGGATCTTATACAGTTACAAAAAATAAGTACTATCGTGTAACTGGTGCACATTCCGCAACCAAGGGAACTACCACAGAATCTACGGATAGCACGACTAGCGCATTATTATTCAACTAACCCTCGCGGCATGACGCCAATCTTTCTCTCCCAGGAAAGAGCCGCAGGCGAAAAGGGATATATGTGAAAAAGCAGCAAACGTGGCTGAGGAGTTTCAACAAACAACTGAATATAGGAAAGGGATTCAAACCGAATCCAAACGAAACAAATAAAAAAATAATAACTCAAAAAATTTCAAAAAAACTTACTGTCTAATAACGTTGTCTAAAGAACGTAAATAAAATCAAATCGTGGAAAAATGTGAAATAAAAAAATTTTAAGACGCCAAGAATGCCCCGGATGCTATGCTCCGGGGCATTCGCCTTTTCTGACAAAATAAAAATTACTGTTCTGCTTTCAGCTGTTTCAGAGCTTTTGCCAGTTGGTCCGGACATGAGGTAGGACGCGGTCCGCAGGTGGTTCCCTCCAGACGTGCGATGACGTCGTCGATTTTCATGCCGACTACCAGTTTTGCAATACCGGCAGTATTTCCGGCACATCCGCCGACAAACTGTACTTTGGTGATGACTCCGTTCTCTGCTTCCACGTTGATGGCCTGGGAGCAGGTGCCTTTGGTTCTGTATAACATAATCTCGCTCTCCTTTATAGTAAAATCATTGGTAAGAGGAAAGTATAGCAGAAAATCCGTGTTTTTTCTAGTAAAATGCGTGAAATTCTGCTACTATTAGAGCAGTAACACCAGAAAGGAACGAATTTATTATGAATACAAAGAAAATTGGAATTATAGGAGCAATGGAGGAGGAAGTGGAAGCGCTCCGCGCAAAACTTTCTTCTGCAGAGAAACTGACAAAAGCCTCTATGGATTTTTACTCCGGAGTCCTCAATGGACATCAGGTGGTTATTGTCCGCAGCGGTATCGGTAAGGTCAATGCAGGAATTTGCACCCAGATTCTGGCGGATCTCTTCCATGTGGATGCAGTCATCAACACCGGAATTGCAGGCTCCCTGAAGGCAGAGATCAACATCGGAGACGTTGTCATTTCTACCGATGCGGTACAGCATGATATGGACGCCACCGGATTTGGTTACAAGCCGGGTGTGATTCCGAGAATGGAGACCAGTTGTTTCAAGGCAGATCCGACGCTGGTCCGTGCCGCAAAGGCAGCCTGCGAGAAGGCAGTGCCGGAGATTCAGGCATTTACCGGAAGAATCGTCAGCGGTGATCAGTTCATTTCTGACCGTGCAGTGAAGGACCGCATTTCCGCACAGTTCGGCGGTATGTGTACGGAGATGGAAGGCGCAGCCATTGCACAGGCTGCTTACCTGAACAAGATTCCGTTCGTCATTATCCGTGCCATTTCCGATAAGGCAGATGACAGCGCTGTTGTGGATTATCCGGCATTTGAGCGCCAGGCCATTCTGCACAGCGTGGCACTGGTAGAAAATTTTGTGACCAGAATCGTCTAAGGGTGTCGTGATCGGTCGATAACCTGCGCCTCCCCGGCATCGGGAGTCTGTTATAATAGGCTCACGAGAATAATCAGGGGAGGCGTTTTTGTATGTATGACACGCTGCGCAATTATGGAGAATTTGCCCTGCTGGGAGGCTGGGGGATTCTGCTGGTACTGATGAGAAGAATCGTATTTGGAAAACTGTGCAGGGAATCAGTGACCGATGGGAACGGGACAAGCCGTATGCGGAAAGCTATGACGTTAAAATTTGAGAAGAGCCACGAGGTTCATGTGGAGATTATGGATATTCCCATCTTTGTACAGAAGTATCTGAGCCAGGAGCGGAGGCTGGGCGTCCGGCTGTTCCGGTGGAAGCGGCTGCCGGAGCGGTGGACGGGTCTGATTACGGGAGTTGGATTTCTGGAAGGAGCAGGTTTTCACTATCTGGGCTATGGGACGGCCTTCTGCGTCGACCGGTTTCTCATGGGACTTTCTGCGGCAGTGGTGGTGCGGATGGCAATTCTGTGGTTTGAGACGGACAGCCTGTGGGAACAGGCGGTGATTGGTTACCAGGATTACATTGCCAATTCCCTGCAGCCAAGACAGCACCATGTTTATGAAACTTTTGAGGAACCAACAGCAGAAATACAAAAAGCAGCAAAAGCAATGAACGGAAAATCAGGACAGAAAAAGGAACCGGCCTTAAATCAGGAGGAAGAAAAATTATTTCAGGAGATGCTCACGGATTTTCTGGGATCGTCCACCTGAAAAAGCGCAGAAGCGGGGACGGAAGGTTGATTTTTCCACCCTGAAATGCTAGAATGAACCTATATTATTGAGGGGGAACTCATAAAACAAAGGAGCGTATAGAAAAATGGCAAAAGTAACATTTGACTATTCAAAAGCAGCACCCTTTATCAACGAGGATGAACTGAAACTGATGGAGGCACAGGTTGCCGCAGCAAAAAAACTTCTGGTAGACAGATCCGGAGCAGGAAATGATTTCCTTGGATGGATTGATCTTCCGGTAAACTATGATAAGGAAGAGTTTGCAAGAATTCAGCAGGCAGCAAAGAAGATTCAGGAAGATTCTGAGGTGCTGGTAGTCATCGGTATCGGCGGATCCTATCTGGGTGCCCGCGCAGCCATCGAATTTTTAAGACACAGCTTCTACAATATGGTATCCAAAGAGATCCGTAAGACTCCAGAGATCTATTTCGTAGGAAATAACATGTCTGCACGTTACATCAAAGGTCTGATTGATGTCGTTGGCGACCGTGATTTCTCTGTAAACGTTATTTCCAAATCCGGTACGACCACAGAGCCGGCTATCGCATTCCGTGTATTCAAAGAGCTTCTGGAGAAGAAATACGGAAAAGAAGAGGCAGCTAAGAGAATTTACGCTACCACAGATAAAGCAAGAGGAGCACTGAAACATCTGGCAACCGCAGAAGGATACGAGACCTTCGTTGTTCCGGATGACATCGGAGGACGTTTCTCCGTACTGACCGCAGTAGGTCTTCTGCCGATCGCAGTCAGCGGCGCTGATATTACCAAACTGATGGAAGGTGCAGCAAGCGGACGCGAGAGCGCACTGAACGCTCCGTATGAGGAGAACGACGCTGTGAAATATGCAGCCATCCGTAACATCCTCTTCAGAAAAGGAAAAGCAACCGAGATTCTGGCAAACTATGAACCGAGCCTTCACTCTGTATCCGAGTGGTGGAAACAGCTTTACGGCGAGTCCGAAGGAAAGGACCACAAGGGTCTGATGCCGGCATCCGTAGATCTGACCACAGACCTGCATTCTCTGGGACAGTTCATTCAGGATGGTTCCAGAATTATGTTTGAGACCGTACTGGCTGTAGAGGAGAACGATCAGGGAATCGTTGTAAAGGAAGAGCCGGAAGATCTGGACGGCCTGAACTATCTGGCAGGCAAGAACATGGACTTCGTCAACAAGAGTGCCATGAATGGAACCATGCTTGCTCATACCGATGGACAGGTTCCGAACCTGATGGTGAAGATTCCGAGACAGGACGAGTTCTCTTTAGGACAGCTGTTCTACTTCTTCGAGTTTGCATGCGGTGTCAGCGGATATCTGCTGGGTGTAAATCCGTTCAACCAGCCGGGTGTTGAGAGCTACAAGACCAACATGTTTGCTCTGCTTGGAAAACCGGGTTATGAGGAAGAGCGCGAGAAGCTCATGAAGAGACTGTAAAAAGAAATGAACACTGGCAGCGGTGGGAAGACGGTTTCCTGCCGCTGTTTTTTCGTATGAGAAAAAAGCATAGAAAGGGAATCCTAAATGGAGCGTTACAAGATCTTATATGAAGATCAGGATCTTCTGGTCATTCACAAATATCCGGGGCTGGCGGTGCAGAGTGCCCGTTCCATGACGCCGGATCTCATGAGCATGCTCAGAAACCGGGCTTTGGAGCAGGGAGAGAAGCAGCCCTATCTGGGTCTGGTGAACCGCCTGGATCAGCCGGTGGAGGGAATTCTGCTGGTGGGAAAGAATGAACGGGCGGCAGCAGATTTGAGCTGTCAGGTCAGCGATCACAGCCACATGGAAAAGTGGTATTTGGCCGTTGTATGTGGAAAACTTCCGGAAGAAAAGGGACGTCTTGTGGATTACCTTCTGAAAGACGGGAAGGCCAACATGTCCCGGGTGGTAAAGGAAGGGACGAAAGGAAGCAAGCGTAGCGAGCTGGAATATGAAGTCGTATGGGAGCAGGAGGAGAGAAGTCTGGTGCGTGTTCATCTGCTTACCGGACGCCATCACCAGATCCGGGTCCAGCTGTCTCATGCAGGTGCACCTATTGTGGGCGATACGAAGTATGGAGAGAAAGCGGCACCGGGAAAGAGCCGGGAGCAGTTCTGCCTTTGTTCCTGTCAAACTTCCTTTATTCATCCACGGACGAAGAAGCGGATGGAGTTTCAGGTGGAACCGGGGTTTGCAGCTCTGCCCACAGCTCCTTAACAAAGAGAACCCCAAAAGGGCCGGTTACAAGGCCGGAAGCGCCGAAGCATTCAAAACCCAGGATGACGGAAATGAGAAACGAGATGGGAAGCATCCCCATGCCGTCCCCCAATAGTTTGGGTTCCAGAATTTCTCTTGTGAGCCAGGTGACTCCATAGAGAAGAAGAAGCCACAGGGCGAGCGGCCAGTTCTTCTGCAGAAGGACGAGGGCAATCCAGGGAAGAAAGATGGTTCCTGTGCCAAAGACCGGAAGCGCATCCACGAATCCGGTGATCACGGCCCACAATCCGGCGCCGGGAATCCGAAGGAGCCAGTATCCTGCGGCGCATTCCAGTGCAACGATGAACATAATCCGAACCTGGGCATGAGCCCAGCTTTTTAAGGCCAGCGCCACCCGGTTACCGGCACGGCTGATCGGAGCAGCGAAGGGAAGTTTTCTTAAAAGCTCCCGGAAGGGAACCCAGTCCTTGGCAAAGAGAATGACGGAGATCACGTACAGGAAGATGCCGAACAGCCAGGAGAAGACGGACGGTACCATAATGACCAGACGGCCGGACAGGGATGCAGCGAGCCAGTCCAGTTCCTGATGAAGCATCCGCAGTGCATCCTGCCAGACCGGAAGAAGATCCAGGCAGGGTTTATAAAGCAGCCATACGGCAAGGCCAAGCAGTATAAGTGCTACGAGGCCGGCGAGAAAGAGGCATCCGGCGCTGAAGGGAAGGAGCCGCATGCGGATCTGCCGTCTGGCAGAATTAAAACCTGCTACGGTCAGCCATGCAAGAAAAAACGGAAGCGTTACCGGCAGCAGAAAGCGCAGGATCCCATAGACAGCGGCCAGAATACCGGCCTTTTGAAGATAAAGTCTGGTCTGCTTCTGCATGGTTGTTCTGCCTCCTTAAAATCATCAAGCTAGTATCAGTATCTGTGAATCGGCTGATCCTATGCTGGCTGATATTGACAAACGAAAATGCCGATGCTATGTTACAGACAAAGCAGACAGGAGTAACGACAAAATGAATCTACAGGAATTTATAAAAAAGCAGCCACCGGGCAGGCTCATTACCATGGGATTTGCATTGGTGATCCTTATCGGAACGTTGCTTTTATTACTGCCTTTTTCCATAAAATCAGGGGTGACGGTGACGCCGCTTGA
>CAVFMZ010000096.1:0-10371 GCA_963623675.1 Firmicutes bacterium CAG:176
AGTCACCGGCTGAAACAGGGACTCGAAAGGACAGTTCAGTTCTGCATTGCAGTTCCACAGAATCTGAAGCTTTTCGTTCCGCTCCTGCGCCAGTTTCCATCCGGAATTAATCACCCGCATTCTATTGCATAAACCACCGGAAGGTTGTATGATTATCATTGAATTACCTCGCTTATAATAGAGTCAGGAACATTGTACCACAGAAAGGCAAGGAATGAAAGTTTTACAGATCAGCACCGTATGCGGCAGCGGCAGCGTAGGGCGCATTACTGTGGATATTTATCATACATTGAAAAAGCAGGGAGACGACTGTCTCATTGCTTATGGCAGAAGAACAGCACCGGAAGGTGTGAATGCTTTCTGCTTTGGCTCCAATCTGAGCATGGGCATCCATGTGCTGTCCACGTTTTTCAAAGGAGAGCATGGCTTTGCATCGGCGGCAGCTACCAGAAAACTGATCCGCAAGATGGAGGAGTGGAATCCGGATGTGATTCAGCTTCACAACATTCATGGATTTATTCTGCAGACGGAATTCTTATTTGACTATCTGAAAAAAGCGGGCAAACCTGTGGTGTGGACCCTTCATGACTGCTGGTCCTATACCGGGCACTGCGCCTTCTATGACTATAACAACTGTGGACAGTGGCGGGATGGATGTAAGCACTGCAAAGAGTATCGAAATACCTATCCCTATGCATTGTTTAAAAATAATACGGTCAGCAATTATGAGAGAAAGAAGGCAGCCTTTACCGGCGTGCCGGATCTGACCATTGTGACGCCGTCGGCATGGCTGGCAGGAGAGGTGAAACAGTCGTTCTTAAAGGACTATCCGGTGCGGGTCATTCCCAATGGTGTGGATCAGACGATTTTTCACCCCACAGACAATGATCTTCGGAAAAGGCTGGGGCTGGAGAATAAATTCGTGATTCTCGGTGTGGCTAATGTGTGGGAGCGCCGGAAAGGACTTTCTTATTTCTGCGAGCTTGCCGGAAAACTGCCGGAAGACTGTAAGATCATTTTGATTGGATTAAGCGAAAAGCAGATTAAGGAACTGCCAGAAGAAATCATTGGCATTACCAGGACAGAAAATGCCAGAGAACTGGCAGAATATTATTCTATGGCGGATGTGTTTGTGAATGCCACGCTGGAAGATAATTTTCCGACTACCAATCTGGAAGCATTATCCTGCGGAACGCCGGTCATCACTTTTGAGACCGGAGGAAGCCCGGAGAGCCTGGATGAGACCTGTGGCCGGGTAGTGAAAAAGGGCGATGCAGAGGCACTTTTGCAGGCGGTTCTTGCGGAGCGGGAGCATCCCATGAGAAAAGAAGACTGCCTTACAAGGGCGGCGCAATATGAGAAAAATGACCGTTTTATGGAATATGCAGCGCTGTATCACAGCCTGTGCGGTCAGGGAGAATAGATGAATACATTTCCAAAAGTATCGGTAGTGACCACTACCTATAATGATATTGAAAATCTGAAGCGGATTCTCGCGGAGGTAAAAAAGCAGACTTATCCGAATATTGAGCACATTATCGTGGACGGCGGGTCCACGGACGGAACAGTGGAGCTTTTAAAAGAACTGGAAGAGAAGGAGCCGGGACGTATTTCCTGGATGTCAGAGAAGGATAACGGCATTTATGATGCCATCAACAAAGGCATCCGTATGGCGACGGGCGATATTGTAGGCTGCTGCTTCGACCGGTATGCCGATGAAGGCGTGCTTATGCGCATGGTGGAGATCATGGAGAAAGAGGGCACGGACGGTGTGCACGGAGATCTCTGCTACATGGATGGCGACCGGATCGTCCGGAAATGGCATCAGGGTCAGGGCGTGATCCGAAGCGGCTGGATGCCGGGACATCCGACGCTGTATCTGAAAAAAGAGGTTTATGACAAGTTTGGTCTGTACCGGACAGATTACCGGATTTCCGGAGATTATGAGTTCATGGTCCGCATTTTATACCGGAAAGAGGTAACTCTTTCGTATTTACCGGAAATACTGATTTATATGTCCCATGGAGGAACCAGCACCAACAGTCTGCGGGCTTATGTAGAGTCCATGATGGAAGGACACCGGGCGCTGGTGGAAAATCATGTTCCCTTTGCATGGGTAACGGACCTGTGCAGAGTGGTGCGCGTGCTGTCACAGTTTGTCATCCGGTAAGATCTGTGGTACAATAAAGGACAGTGAACCTAATCAGGAGAAGAAAAAAACATGAAAAAACTTGTAATTATTCCGGCTTTCAATGAGAGCGGGAGTATTTTGCGGGCAGTACAGGATATAAAAGAACACGCACCGGGATTTGACTATGTGGTCATCAATGACTGTTCCACAGATGATACCCTGAAAGTATGCCAGAAAAATGGACTGAACCATGTAAATCTGTCCGTGAATCTGGGCATTGGCGGTGCAGTACAGACCGGATATCTTTACGGATGTCAGAATCATTATGATCTGGCGGTGCAGTTTGACGGTGATGGTCAGCACGATGCGGCGTATCTGGAGCAGATGGCGGAAGAACTGGTGCGGACCAACAGTGATATGGTCATCGGTTCCCGTTTTATTGAGAAAGAGGGATTCCAGTCTTCGGGACTGCGGAGAGTGGGCATCCGGTATTTTTCCACATTGATCCGTCTGGTGACGGGTGCGAGGGTGACAGATCCCACGTCCGGTATGCGGATGGTGAACCGGGACGTCATGAAGATTTATGCGGAGAATTATCCGAAGGATTATCCGGAACCGGAGAGCGTGGTGGCGATCTTACGGAAAAAGAAGAAAGTAACGGAGCTTCCGGTCATTATGAGGGAGAGAGAAGAAGGAACTTCCTCCATTGCAGGACCGAAATCCGCTTATTATATGATTAAAGTAACCCTTGCCATTTTTATGGAAATCTTAAGACGCTAGAGAGGAGAGTGGGATTATGATGACACTGAAACTTCAGATCGTCATTGCAATTGCCATTCTGGCGATTCTGGCGGTTCTGGTAAACATGATACGGAAACGGAGCCTGGAGCTCAAATATGCCCTGGTCTGGATGATGGTGCTGGCGGCGTTGTTTATCTTTGACTGTGCTCCGGTATTGTTAAATATCGTATCGAACTTTCTTGGAATCTATGCACCGGTAAACATGATCTTTTTCTTGGGATTTTGTTTTTCGCTGCTGATTATATTTTCGCTGACAGTGGCGCTGTCCCGTCTGTCCAACAGTGTGAGGACGCTGGATCAGATGGTGGCGCTGAATGAAAAAAGACTGCAGGACCTTGAGCAGGAACTGAAAAAGGAGAAAGAGAAAAATGAAGAAAAAACTGATCATCACAGGATGTAACGGACAGCTTGGAAGAGCCATTAATAAGGAACTGGCTCCACACAGTGAGTATGAACTGGTGAACACCGATGTGGCTGAACTTGACATTACCGATATCGATAAAGTCATGGAGCTGGCAAGAGAAGTAAAACCGTATGCGATCCTGAACTGTGCTGCATTTACCAATGTCAACGGATGCGAGACCGCAGGCGATATCGTATGGAAAATCAATGCCCTGGGACCGAGAAACTTAAGTATTGCAGCAACCGAGGTGGGTGCAAAGATGCTTCATATTTCCACGGATTATGTCTTTGACGGACATGGTACCAGACCGTATACCGAGTTCGATACTCCGAACCCGCAGAGTGCTTATGGCGTGACCAAACTGGCCGGCGAGAAATTTGTACAGCAGTTTGCAAAAGAGTTCTTCATCATCCGTACCGCATGGCTCTATGGTGATGGAAATAACTTTGTAAAAACCATGCTGAAGCTGTCTGAGAACCATGATGTGGTCCGTGTTGTCAAAGACCAGCTGGGAACTCCGACCAGTGCTGCAGAGCTGGCAAAGGCTATGGCTTATCTGCTTCCGACTGAGAATTATGGTATCTTCCATGGCACCTGTGAGGGTGACACTAACTGGGCAGATTTCACCGATGAGATTTTCCGCCTGGCAGGAAAGAGCACCAAAGTTGATCACATTACCACGGAAGAGTATGTAAAGGACAACCCGGCATCTGCCAACCGTCCGGCTTACTCCATTCTTGATAATTTTATGTTCCGCCTGACCGGAGATTTCCGTTTTGCAGACTGGCATGATGCCATCGAGGAGTATATCCGCGGACTGTAAGGAAGAGAATGATGGAAAGAGAAAAGAATGATATTTTATATCTGGTAGTGCCCTGCTACAATGAGCAGGAAGTGCTGCCGGAGACTTCAAAACGGCTGAAAGAGAAAATGGAAAGCCTGATGGAACGGAATCTCATCTCCAGAGACAGCCGGATTATGTTTGTAAATGACGGTTCCAAAGACCGTACCTGGTTCATGATCGAGGAACTTCATGGGCAGGATGAGATCTTCGCAGGGGTGAAGCTTTCCCGCAACAGAGGCCATCAGAATGCACTGCTTGGAGGCTTGATGACCGCCAAAGAGTATGCGGACATGACCATTTCCCTGGATGCGGATCTGCAGGATGACATTGACGTTATCGATCAGATGGTAGAGAAATATTACGAAGGCTGCGAAATTGTCTACGGAGTGCGTTCTGCCAGAACTACCGATACCTTTTTCAAACGGTTTACGGCAGAGAGCTTTTACCATCTCATCAGCTGGATGGGTGGAGACATCGTGTTCAACCATGCAGATTATCGTCTTATGAGCAAACGGGCACTTGACGAGCTGGAAAATTATAAAGAAGTCAATCTGTTCTTAAGAGGCATCGTTCCCATGATCGGATTCAAGACCGATGTGGTGACTTATGAGCGCCATGAGCGTATGGCAGGTGAGTCCAAGTATCCGCTGAAGAAGATGCTGGCGCTGGCTATCGACGGCATTACGTCCCTGTCCACGAAACCCATCCGGTTTATTGTATTTCTGGGATTGTTCATTTTCTTGTGCAGTATTGCCATGCTGATCTATTCCCTGGTACAGCATTTCCTTGGAAATACCAGTATCGGATGGACATCTCTTATTGTATCGATCTGGGCCATCGGAGGCCTGCAGCTTCTGGCCATCGGCGTCATTGGAGAGTATATTGGCAAGATTTATCTGGAGACCAAGGCACGCCCCAGATTTATTATCGAAAAAGTATTGAATTAGGAAAGAATCGCCGGCAGGCGGAAAGAGGATTCCATCTTTCGTCTGCCGGTCTTTGTATACAGGAGTTTATTTTATGAATCAGGAGAAAAAAACAGAAAAATCAGATCTTCTATTTCTGGTACTGATTACCATACTGGCGGTGGCAGTGCGCACAGCGGTCCGCACCTTTGTGGCGGAGGACTGGAGTGTCTACTGGAGTGACTGGCTGGCACGCCTTTCGGAGGGCGGGTTCCGGGCATTGGCGGATGATTTTTATGATTATGCGCCTCCGGTTATGTATATTTTGTATGTTATCACGCTGCTTCCGGTGAATGCTATGACTGCTTTCAAAGGACTCTGCTGTCTGCTGGATTTTGCAGGAGCAGCGCTGATTGGAAAAATAGTGACAGAGAGCACCGGCAGCAGAAAACGGGGCTGTCTGGCTTATGGCGTCTTTTTATTTCTGCCGACGGTCATCCTCAACGCGGCAGTCTGGTCCCAGTGCGATATTATCTATACACTGCTCATTCTGGCCAGCGTATATTATTTGATCAATAACCGGACATGGACCGGTATGTGGTTCTATGGAGCTGCTTTTGCGGTGAAGTTACAGACGCTGTTTATTTTTCCGTTCCTAGTCATTCTCTGGGTGCGGAAAAAGGTGGATCTGAAGCATTTTATTACTATTCCGGTCATGTATTTTCTGGGAATCCTTCCGGCGTGGATTGCCGGACGTCCGTTTAAGGAACTGATTGGAATCTATGCGTTCCAGGGGGGGAAGGACCGCTGGTCTTTGTCTATCAAGTTCCCGAACATTTACCAGATCATCGGAAATAATTTCTTCCTGGATGAATATGTGAAGGCGGGCATGCTGCTGATCCTTGGCATTCTTATGATGGTCATGTTCTATCTGGCCTATCAGAAGGTGCGGGTTACAAGAGAATATGTGATTCTCATGGTGGTATTCTTTGGCATGCTGACCACATATTTTATTCCGCATATGCATGAGCGTTATCTCTATGTGACCGATGCGTTTCTGCTGATCTATACGCTGCTCCGTCCAAGACGTTTCCCGCTGTTTGTGGCAGCGTCGTTTCTGACGGTGGTGGGCTACGCCCAGTATCTGACCAAGCAGCTTCCGCTGGTGTCCTATGGAGCACTGGCGTTTATTCAGCTGTATCTGCTCATCCGCATGGGACTGGATCTGTGGGCATATATCCACGATCCGGGGAATATTCTTGCAGACCATGTGGAAGAAGGGAGGGAGATTCTGCGATGAAGGTGGATAACTTCTTAAGAGAGCTGATATTCCGGAAATTCCGGATCGCAGGCGTGACCTTTGATTTTCTGGAAGCATTGCTGGCAGTCTGCATCACCGGTGTGGGCTTGGCGCTTCGGACTGCATTTCCGGACAGCGGCATGCCGCATCCTCTGTACCTGCTGGCAGAATGGTATCTGGCAGTGGCAGGCGCGGTGCTTATTTACCGGATGACCGGGAATGGACGGAAGAGTCTTCTGACCTACAGTGTGCTCGTGATTCTGCCGACGATGGTTGCGGATGGCACGATTCTGAGAAATAATGCCTGCGTGGGAGCACTGCTGGCAGTGAGCGCACTTCTCTTCCTGGAAAGTGGATGCAGCTGGCTGTTTTCTGTGGTATTGTCAGCGGCACTGCTTCTGCATGTGCGGTATGTGGGGCTTCTTGCTGTCTGCATGCTGCTGTGGCAGATGAAGAAACTGAAAAACCTTCAGCTGGTGCTGCCGGTGATGGCGGCTGCAGCCCGTTTTGTCTACAGTTATCGGGCATGGATGGGGGCAGGTTATACCCTGACTACTTTCCACTGGCCGAATATTTATGAGATCATTGGAAATACGTCCATGCAGGGGCAGCTGATCGAGCCGCTCTCCACAGTGGGACTGTTCCTGACACTGGGACTTCTGGTGATCGGTGTCTGGGTATTTTCCCAGGGAAAATGGGATGATCAGAAGTTTTCCGTGAGTCCGGAACTGATGCTGTTCTTCGGTCTGGCGGCAGCATATTTTCTGCCCTATATGGACCAGACCGCAGGATATCTGTTCTGTATTCTGGCAGTGGTGCTTGCGTTTGCGGAACCGAAGTGGTTCCTGGTGCCGGTGGCCTTACAGATTGTGACCTTTGCAGGTTACCAGGAGGCTGTGAACGGGGAATCCATGATGTCCATGTGGGTATTCTCTGTAATGCAGCTTGCGGTACTGGCCTGCCTGGCAGTGCATCTTCTGAAAGTGGCGAAAGTGGTGGATTTATGCAGCAGAAGAAATTAATCTATCTGGACGGACTGAAAGGGTTTGGATGCGTGTGCGTCTTCCTGACCCATTTTGTCTTTGCCTTTTATTATGGCATGTATCACTATCAGCCGGAGAGCTGCCATCTGCCGGACAATCTGGATATTGCCATTGGAAAATCGCCGCTGAATCTGTTGTTTAATGGAAATACGGCGGTGCGGCTTTTTTTTGTGATCAGCGGTTTTGTGCTGTGCAGAAGTTTCTTCGTGACCGGGGATAAGAACCGGCTGAAGAAAAGTGCGGCAAAAAGGTATTTCCGTCTGATGCCGACGGTACTGGTGGTAAATGTGGTCATCTGGCTTGCCATGGCACTGGGACTTTATCAGAATGGTCCGGCGGCAGCGCTGGCTGGTTCCGAAGAGTGGTTCGCAGGATTTAATGCCTTTGCGCCGTCTTTCATTGGAATGCTTAAGGAATCCCTGTACGGCTGCTTTTTATTTGGCACCAATCAATATAATGGCGTGCTGTGGACGCTGCAGATGCTGTTTCTGGGTGCGTATCTGGACTATGCCTGTGCGGCACTCTTAAGCGGCAGAAAATGGCGCTGGATTGTCTACGGAGTACTGGCAGTGGCGCTGCTCCGGACGGATTTCATCGGTATTTTCTCAGGATATGTCCTCTGTGATTTTATGTATACGGACTGGTCCATCAAAGAAAAAGTGTGCAGCAGCAAAGTAGTGAACTGGATATTGTTTGCAGCAGGACTTTATTTTATGTGCTATCCGTCCGCCGGATTTGGGTATGAAGGAACTATCTGGGGGATCCTGCCCTTTGTATTTGTCAATTATTACCACCTGTTCGGCGTGCTGCTGTTTGTATTTTCCGTGCTCAATCTGGAACCGGTGCAGCAGTTTTTCTCACTGGGGGTATTTCAGTATCTGGGACGGATTTCCTATTCCCTGTATCTGATTCATTTTCTGGTGATTGCCACGCTGGGTTCCTGGTTCTTCCTGATTGCAGAGCCGCTGTATGGTTATAACCTGACCTGCTTTTTAAATCTCATTCTGGTAGGGGCAGTGACAGGTCTTTTGTCAGAGCTGTCGGTGCGCTATGTGGAACCGCTGGGAAAGAAAGGAGAAGCCTTCATTGAAGAACGGATTTTCAGAAAAAAGAACTGACGGACGGCTGAAATGGCTGGATTTTGGGAAAGCCATGGGTATTCTGGTGGTGCTGGTGGTGCATGCGGGATGTAAGCTGGGACTGGTGACCTATTATGGCGGCATGTTTTATATGCCCATCTTCTTCGTGGCCGCAGGCTATACATTCCGGATGAAAGAAGGAGAATTTTATGGAACCTTTCTCTGGAAAAAAGCAAAGCGGCTCCTTATTCCGTACTTTGGAACCAGCGCATTTCTCTGGCTGTTCTTCTGGGTGAAGGACAGCGTGCTGGGCGGAATGCCGGGAGACCTAAAGCTTGCGTCTGTATTCGGAATTCTCTATTCCCGGAACCAGATGTGGAGAGTCGGTGATGCCAGCTCCAATCCGGTACTGATGGATCTTCTGAACTCGCCGCTCTGGTTTCTCACGGCGCTGTTCCTGGTCTATGCCTGGTATGGATTCATCAGCAGAAGCCGGAAAAAATACTGGCTGCTGGGTGGCGGCCTTGCCGTATCCGTGATCTGGCATTATGTGACGCCGCTGCTGCTGCCCTGGAGCCTGGAAGCGGTGCCTTATTTTGCAGTATTCTTTGCAGCAGGTGAGAAGCTGAAAGAGTGGGGCGGCGTGAAAGCGCTGACGGATGATATCCGTCTGGGCATCGCGTGTCTGAATTTCTTTCTGCTGCTGGGATTCTTAAGCGGCAGTGTGAATTTGTCCTGCGGAAATTATGGAGCCAGCATGCTCCTCTATCTGGCAGTGGGAATCTTTGGATCCTACACTATATTTGTCATCGGCGACCGGCTGGAAGCAAGATGCCCGCAAGTGATGCGGGTATGCGGTCTGGTGGGCCGGCAGACCCTGCCAATTCTGTGCCTTCATATGTTCCTCTATATGTTCCTTCAGACCGGTGCCGGGGTGCTGGGATTCGGAGACGGACTGACCAAAACAGTGATGGTGGTGGGAAGCCTGGTGGCGCTGACAGCAGCCGGATGCGGATGGGAATATCTGAGCAAAAGAAAAAGGCCTCAACGACCTTAATTTTCGAGGGAGTGGAGGATTCTTTCGAATTGTACTGAGAGTAGAATAAAAAACTTCGTAAATAATTGATTGATTAGAAACGATATGCTATACTAACAATGGAAAAAGTCAGAGACACAAAGGCGGCCTGCCCTCTCTGGAGGGGTGCTAAGTCCCGGTGGGGCTTGTTTAGCAACGACCGGAGCGAAGCGTAGACTTACCCTCCAGACGAAAGAAAGGAGGGCGATGCCAATGAACTATGTTACATATCCGGATTTGATCCAGATCGGTATCTTCATTGTCGCTCTCGTAGGACTGTGTTACACGGTCTTCGGGAAAAGAAAATAGCCGCCCACTACTCGCACTAGTGAACGGCTGGGTGCTGTAAAGCATCAAGTCACAATAACTATAAAGGGTAGGCCGTATGTCTCTGGCTTTTCCTCTTCTGTATTCAATATAGCATATCTGGCAGCAGGGTGCAAGAGATAGCGAACTTTTTAATAAAACATTTCTCCGATATCTCTTTCATGGCCACCTACAGTTCCAAATGAATATCCGAGAGAAAATAGAAAATGTAATATAAACAAGGAGCACTCGCTACTAAGGCGGGTGCTTTTTGCATGGAAAATATCAATAATTGAAGGTTGGAGGATGGTATGTTATAGTTTTTATAATAAAGACGGTAGGTAAATATGATGACATATAATAATATTGTAAGTGTTGGTATGTTCTTAGTATACTACATATGTATGTTATGGTTTTTAAAACCAGAAGTGTTATTGATTTCATGAGCTGTCACTGAACTAACCTATTCGGCTGTCACTGACCT
>CAVFMZ010000097.1:0-10330 GCA_963623675.1 Firmicutes bacterium CAG:176
CGGGATTTTTTACAAGAAAAATGCCCGGCCGCATCTGAAGCCGGTATTATCCATTCTGAAGGAAATAAAACAGTAACAACTCATTGCAAACAAGGAGGATCCATATGAATCATACAGAAATCATAGGGAAACGCTGATTAAAGCATTTCCCTAAATGCCCTGCTGCATTCCTTCTAAATAATCCTGCCATTATTTTATTTAAACAAATATTCCTTCAACATGGTTTTCACACAATTTTCTATTTCGTCTATGATCGCTGTACACGTTTCTTTCTTCATTCCTGCGGCAATTCCTACTGCAAGAAGTTCCTTTTTCCCCGGATTCCGTCCATTTCCATCTACGGTTGTGGTGTGCTCTCCATAATAGGTATTGCTATACGTGAGATCATAGGCCGGACTTAAGCGCCAGCTGTCTTCTGTTTCATTATATAAATAGGTAAAGTTCTTGGAGTGATCATCTCTGTTATGGGCATATACATTGAAACACATGCGCCGGAACATATTTTCAATATCTTCCCGGTTATCTCTGGTCAGTATCTTCGTCAATTTCATCAAACTGTGATAATCCAGACTCGGTTGTTCAAAATCCAGTTCCAGCAGTGCCGCTGCTGTCAGCATATGAATTCTGATATGTTCTTGCTGACTTATACTTCTGTCAAAACGTTTTGTTCCAAAATAACCCGCGCACTTTTCTGAAGGAAATAATCTGATCTCACTCATCACAATTCCGCACTGTTTTGCACAACATGCGTAATCATACTCCATTTTTCCAGCATCTTTTCCATCTACATGTGCCGGGAATTTAATAATCCAGGATTCTCCATTTATGATTGTCATAATTTTGGGTCTGGCACCGCCGCTGGTTCCTCCCAGACGATACAGTTCATCCAGTTTCTCTGAATATTCTGTATTTAAAATTTTCTGACACTGTTCCGCCAGCTCATCCAGATTATCGCCGCCAGGCTGTTGCGCAATTTTCTCCTCAGGATAATAGGTCAGTGCACCCATTCCGGATTTTCCTACAATCGCCAGCCGGTCAAGCACTGATAACTCGTCTGGATTTTCCTCATGAGATAACAGCAGCCGTCTTAAAAGGAGCTGTCCCCAGCTGTCTGGAAGGCTGTCCGCAAATACGCCAAACAGACCGTCAAAATAATCTTTTGTCGGAACAAATACCTGTTTTTTTAAAGGAAGGGAAAAAGGACTGATGGAAAATCCATTTTCCAGCCACTGTTCACTATATTGGAAAGCAGCCTTATGATCAGCTGTCAACGCAAGTTTCCCTACAAGCCGGTCTTTATAATATACTTCCAGTCCCTTATTTGGTTTCATTTAAGACCTCCTCTATATTTCGATACGGCACCTGCGTGAAAAGATTCCTGAGTTCATCCCCCATATCCAATGCAATCGCAATTTTGGTCAATGACAACAACGAAATCTGCCCTGTGGTCTCAAACCGTTTTACGGATCCGTAACTCACTCCGCTCATGGCCGCCAGCTTCTGCTGTGAAATGGAACGGCGTTTGCGAATATTCCGGACTCTGCCCGCCAGTTTCTGGTCTAATTCTTCTGCTGTTTCCCATACAAATGCTTCCATATTTCTGCCTCTTTATATAGATCATATTTTATCCATTATAGCATATTTTCATTCAAAATAGATCATATTTTATCTATATAAATTCTATCAACTATTTTGTGTCTTCTTTCCAGAGTTTTCCTTCTTTATAATGTTTCCTGCACAGTGCCACGTAGCTTTCATTGGAACCCAGCATAATCTGCGCGCCTTCCCGAACGATTTTTCCATCTGCATACCGGGTATTGCACTGGGCTCTTCTTCCGCACCAACAGACGGTGGGTACTTCTTCAATCACATCGGCAATCTCCATCAGCCGTCTGGACCCCTCAAACAAATGATTGAGGAAATCCGTCCGCGGTTTCAGCAGTACTGCATACTGTCCCCTCTCTTCATAATTGTAGCGGACCATCAGGATATTCGCAGACTTGGAACTTCCCATTGCCCCATATCGAAAATATAATTTTGCCATTACAGGTACCCTCTTTATTTTTCACTTTCTTTTATTCACTGTATCCTATTGTAAATTTTCGTGTAAAAAAAGCAACCCGTTATAAAGGGCTGCTTTTTTCTCCAAAATAACCAATTTTCTACTCGGTCTTTAAAAGTTTACTACAAACGGCATCCACATCATAATCAGGTGCCTGCTGAATAAAGCAGCCATAAATTTTCCGAATCAAATTCAAATCTTCCCCAAATAATTCTGTGACTTCTTCCACCGTATCCCCCTTCTGAAATCTTCGAAGAGACAATTTAATCAACTCACATAAATGACCTTCGCGCACGCCATCCAGTCTGTTTTCTTCCCATGCCTTACACATATTTGCCATTGATTCTTCCTCCTCCATTTTAAAACTAATTCCTAAAAATGTATTCAATACGGTTACTGACTCTCTGTCGATTTTCTCATGCACAGGATTATTCTTTATCTCATTTTTCATTTCTTCTTTATTTTCTGCGAGACTGAATAATTTTAATATCGGTCCCAATATGGACTGAAACTTATGGAAGTCTGTGATTTCATCCGGTGCTACCAGATTCAATTGATAATCCGCCACATATTTCTTCAACTCTTCATCCATTTCCGGCAGCATATCATGAATGCTTCGCGGGCCATCCCATTTTTTGCTTCCCCAGTACATTGTAATCGTTACTACCGGAATCAGTTTTTCACCCTTAACAAATCCAGATAAAAATTCAGCACTGTCTCGCAGATCTTTTTGCTCTTTATGTTTCTTCGCAGCTCTTCTGATCTGTTCTCCATAGTTCATGCCATCATAAATCATATTTCTCACCGGCATTGCATAATGAATTTCCGACTGATTTTCAATGTCAATAATCACATAACTGCAGACATCCGTTCTTTTCATTACTGCCTGCTTCAGCAAATCCCTCCATTTCTGCTCCACCTTCTGTTTTCCACCAGTTTCATACAAGGAAAGTAGTTCTGCAGGATCCTGCTCCTGCAACTCATCCGGATGAATCACCTGCTTTCCATCGAACAGATAAAAATTACACAGATCTGCAAATCTGTCATTGTCCGAAAGATATTCTTTCGTTACGGAATCTTTCGCGCCCATCGTCACGCTCCTCTCTGTAATGTAAGAGGATTTTTTCTGAAACCCTCTTTGCTTTGGTTAAATGGGAAAATAAAGCATTGAGAATTCCTGTTCAAGACGTTCAGACTGGCCGGGGCCATCAGATGCAAACGAAATACAATTTGCTAAGAACTTTCATGCTTTGTGTTGATTATATCATGTTGTATCTTCAAAGTCTATCTGTTTATAAAACTTTTAGATTTTCTATTTTCGGCATGAAAAAAGCAACCCGTCTCTGCAACAGGCTGCTTTTCTTCTCTATTCTCTAATTCGTAATTCCAAGGCTTTCATTGACGCCCAGTTTCTCATTTTTAATGAGATCGTACATACACTGCGCGATGCCTGCACGGTCGATATTTTTGCGGGACGGCTGTACTCCTTCCTTCGTCAGGAAATATTTGGTGTTCTCACCATCTTTGATGCCCGGACAGCGAAGAAGTGTGGTCACTGCAGGGCTGGCTGCGATGATGTCTGCCGCTTCGATATAATCGGGACGCTGTTTTGCAAGCATATTCAGCATCATACCGCGGAGTCCGGTAATTTCATGATGAATTCCCATTCCTGTGATCCAGATAATCCGGTTCACGGACGTCTCTGCCAGTGCGGACATGATATTCTTTGCCATGCTGCGGACGTCGCCTTCCAGGGCGCAGAGCAGTACATCCTGTCCCTCCAGAGCTTTCTTTACATCCTCTGCATTCAGTGCATCTCCCTGCATCACATTGACGCCCGTCAGATCCATCCCCTCGAATTTTGCAGGATTTCTGACGAATAAGGGACGCCAGAAAGAGCCGCCAGTCAATGAATGCCAACGCCGCCATGCTCACCACCGGCAGCACCAGATGGCCGCATCCTTCCGGGATCATATGGGCCAGGGGCGGTTCAATATCCTCGATTTTATCCACCATGATTCCCTTGATCTCACCGATGCTGTGTCTGGTCACCTCTCCCAGCGGTGCTTTCAGGAACCGTTCCGTCAGCCGGTTCCGCAGGCCCTCCAGAATGTGATACGCCGCGGAATGGCTGCATGCCGTGGACAGTCCGAAGCAGACAATCTTCACCACACAGGCCGCCAGCGCACAGACACTCCAGAACGCGATGTCCGCTCCGCTGCATAGTTCATCCGATACTGCAGCATCCAGGTTCCGATGGGCACGCCATAGATGGATTTAAAACACTGCTTCATGGCAGTCAGCGTCAGATCGAACTTTTTTGCCAGCTGCTCCTGCGTGAAAGTTTCCTGAAAATGTTCTTCCAGATACTGCTTCACAGCCTTGGTCCGCTCCACCTGGGATTTGTAAAAACAAGGCTTTTCCCGCCGGATATTCCAGCCGCCCCTCCCGGCAGTAATCGATACAGAACACATCCTGATCCGTCTGAAACGCGGAATCAGAATAATTCATATGAAAGTCATTGTAGGCCAGCATCACGCCCGGAAAGACCATGTACGCTGTGATGCTGCCCTCCCCGGTCTCATTCTGAAACCGGAAGGTCTGATAACCATTTTCTTTGCTCTCATCCATCGGTCAGAATCCTTCTTATTTTCTTGCCCGCTCCAGCACGCCTGCTGCCAGCATACTCTGATTTGCCATATATTCAAAGAAATCCGTATCGTGGTTCAGAATCGCATCCCGGAATCTGGCATGCTCATACATCATCCGGTTGGGTGCCTCCTGCAGATCCACCTTCTCCTCTTTTCCGTCGAGGCTCATCCGGCAGTTGGCAAAATCACACATGGGGCCGTCTTCCTCAAAGAAGCCATGCTCCCCCTCCACCATGCAGCCGCTGCCAATAGGGCCGGTCTTTGACGTCTCCACCTGACAGGTCAGATCCGGGTATTCCATCTGTAAGGTTCCTGACAGATCCACACCGTTTGGTCCGTATTCTGCCTCATATTTGACAGAGACCGGATCACCGAACAGATTGATGACACTATGGATGCAGTAGATTCCCATATCGTTGAGTGCGCCGCCCTGCAGTGCCGGATTGAAAATATTGGGGTTCTCTCCTCTTAAATAGGCGTCATATTTGGAAGAATACTGTCCGTAGGCAAACCGTACTTTTTTCAGGGTTCCCAGTTCTTTTAAATGCTCTTTCAGATATTTAAAATTCGGCATCTGGATGGTGGTGATGGCTTCAAAGAAGAACACTCCATGTTCTTTTGCTGTCTGATACATGGTCTCCACTTCCTCACGGGTCACTGCCGCCGGTTTTTCCACAATAACATGCTTTCCATGACGGAGCGCTGCCAGCACCTGTTCCGTGTGAAGCTTGTTGGGTGACGCCACATAAATCACATCCAGATCCGGGCGGCTGATCATTTCCTCATAATCGCAGACATACTCCGGCACACCTTCCGCCTCCGCAAATGCCTTTCCTCTCGCCTCATCCCTGGAATAGATGACCTGCACCTTCATGCCATCCGTAAGGCGAAGGGACTCCTGTATGATTTTCATAATGGAACTGGTTCCAACGGTTCCGATTAATAGTGTTTTTTCCATCGTAAATTTCCTCCCCGCAAAACTGTTTTTCTTTATTGTACCACAGGCAAATTCCCTTGCGAAGTATGGAGAAAATACATTTTCAACCTATTTTATTTATGGTATACTTCCATCAGAAAATTCTGATCATATGTAAAGATTCTGCACTTTGTTTACTAAGGAGAATTTATGAAACGATACCTCACTTTGATCTGCCTTTGTCTTTTCATGATGCTTAGCCTCTGCGGCTGCGCTTCCACTGCTTCCACAGAAGCGGAACTGCCGGAACTGATCATTGGCGCATCCATCTATGAACCTTATTTTTACAGAGATATTAACGGCGAATACACAGGCATTGATGCCGACCTCATGAGAGAGGCCTGCCACCGTATGGGATATCAGCCAATTATCAAAGAACTGGAGCTGGATCACCGGTTTCCAAGTCTGGATGCCGGCCGTGTAGACTGTCTGTGGACCGGTCTTACCATGGAAGGCCGGGAAGACTCCTATCTCTGGGTCGGTCCCTATCTCTATACACGGCGGATGGTCGTTGTTCCAAGCAGCAGCTCCATTGAGACACTGGCTGATCTGGAAGGGAAACGCGTATCGGTTCAGACCAGTTCCACCACGGAATCCATTATTCTGAGCCGTCAGAACCCGGATTTTCCAGAATTACGCCAGCTCACCTCTTTTCCGGAACTGGGTGAAGTGTTCACCGCCCTCCGCAAAGGATATGTGGACGCTGCAGCCGGTTTGGAAGCCTCCCTTCAGGTCTATCTGGATGAATATCCGGGCCAGTACCGCTTCCTGAGTATGAGTATCCGGAGCCAGGCACTGGGCGTGGCGTTTAAGAAAGACGGCGATGCTGAACTGGCCGCCAAACTCGATGAGACACTTACTGAGATGATTGAAGACGGAACCACCAGGGAAATTCTGGAATCTCATGGACTCGATGCAGAGAAAAATATGTACGGAGGTATCGATTATGTCACTGCCAAAGCACAATGACCAGAGTTCCAGCGGAAATAAACTCTGGATTTTTCTCACAATAGCAGGCATTTTCCTTCTGCTTGCTGTCTCCGTGGTTTCCTTTCAGGTTTCCAGAAGCAATCTTCTGGACCGTGCCGGACAGACCATTTCCGCAGCGAAAAGCACCTGCCATAAATACGATGATTACCGGCTCAATATCGTTACTAAGGATCTGCAGACCCTGATCAATAAGACCAATATGCTCAAGACCTACGGTTCCACGGAAGATCTGACGGATGAAGAATTTCTCCGCTCCTATGCCGATAATCAGTATTTATCCGGTATTTTTATCCTGAATTCCCAGCTTCAGAAAATCGCCGGCGTCGACATTGACAAAAAAAATAATGCCCTTCTGCTGTCTTTTCTCCTTTCCGATCAGCAGGCAAGGGAGATTCTCAGCTATCCGCAGAAAGTATATGCCAACCATATGGAGCTGAGCCAGCAGACCTATGACTATGCCATGGTATCTGCCAAGGACGGCAATGGAGTCGTTATCTGTTACACTAATACCTCCCGTTTTCAGAAAGACCATTACGAACTTTCCTTAACGAATCTTCTGACTTCCGATTACGAAAAAAATGACGCCATCTTGGTGATTACCGACGGTTCCAACGTACTCAGTTCCCTGAATACAGACCTGGAAGGCCAGTCGGTAAAAGACTGCCCGGTGACCAACGTCGTCGATCACGACCTTGCCCGAAATGACCAGAGCTTTCTGAAACTGTCCTACAAAGGTCTTACCTGGTATGGAAAACAGGAACAGTACCGTACCTACTATTTGTATGCATTTTATCCGTCCAAAAACGTCCTTTACAGTATGTGCCAGGCCATCGTCATCACCTTTGTCCTGTATGTAGTTTTCTGTCTGGTTCTGGCCCTGATCATCCAGTATCAGAAAAAAGAACGTCTGGCGCGGCTCTCCAAGGAATATCATCTGGTCAATGCCATTGCCAGTATTTACAGTATCAACCTGTTAATCCATCTGGATACCAACACCTGGGAACCAATTCTCCAGACGGAACGGCTGGCCCGAACCATTACCGGTATCCATGATGCGGACCGGATGCTGTCGACCTTCTGTGAAAAACTGATTATGCCGTCCAGCAGAGAAGAGTTCCGGAAATTTTCCGATCCCTTCACGGCTCATGAACGGCTGCACGGGCGGCCATTTCTTGGCTACACTTTTGAAGCAGATACTGGCGTCTGGTGGCAGTCCCTTCTGGTTCCCCAAACCCGTGACAGTTCCGACGAAGTTACTTCCCTCATGCTTCTGCTCCGCAATGTCAGCGAACAGAAGCTGCGGGAAATGAATTATCAGGAGTCCCTGCGGATTGCCGCGGAAAAAGCGGATTTTGCCAACGCGTCCAAAACCGATTTCTTACGCCGCATGAGCCACGATATCCGGACTCCCATCAACGGCATCCGCGGCATGGCACGCATCGGTATAGACAACCTCAATAATCCCGACCGTGTCATGGATTGTTTCCGGAAGATCCTCACCTCCTCGGATTTCCTTCTGGAACTGGTCAACAACGTACTGGATATGAGTAAGCTGGAAGCTGGAAAAGTAGAATTCGACCATGAAGCTTTTGATCTCCGGGATGTTCTGAAAAATGCACAAAATATTGTGGCCACTCAGGCACTGGAATCCGGCATTACTTTTGTCTGCAATATGCCATCCGGCGAACACTGGCATCTCACGGGAAGCCCGCTGAATATCCAGCGCGTTCTTCAGAATATTATGGCAAATGCCGTCAAATACAACCGACGCGGCGGGCTGGTTCGCTGTACCTGTAAAGAGACGGCCTCTGATGAGCACACCGCCACCTTTGTCTTTGTCTGTTCAGACAACGGCATCGGTATGAGCAAAGAGTTCCAGGCCCACGCTTTTGAAGCTTTTACCCAAGCAGACAAATCCGCCCGCACCACCTATTCTGGAAGCGGACTGGGTCTTGCCATTGCCAAGAAGACTGTGGAACTGCTGGGCGGCTCCATTTCCTTTGTCAGTGAGGAGGGTAAAGGCACTACCTTTACTATCACACTTCCTCTGACCATCGATACTTCCTGGCAGGAAAAAGCTCCGGAAGTCATGGAAGAATGCTCCATCCAGGGCGCACGGGTTCTGATGGCGGAGGATAATGACCTGAACCGGGAAATTGCCTCCTATATACTGGCAGAACGGGGCGCGGTGGTCACTGAGGCAGAAAATGGTCAGAAAGCCGTAGAACTGTTTGCCGCATCCAAACCCGGTGATTTTGATATTATTCTGATGGACATTATGATGCCTGTCATGAATGGTCTGGAGGCTGCAAAAGCCATCCGTGCCATGAACCGTCCGGACGCTGCATCTATTCCTATTATTGCCGTGACGGCCAACGCCTTTTCTGATGATATTGCTGCCAGCAGAGCCAGCGGCATGGACGCCCATCTGTCCAAACCGCTTGATTTCACTCAGTTGTCCGCTCTCATCGCGCACTACCGGAATGCCCCGGAAAATACTTGAAAAAATTTCTCACAGGGACTACACTATTCATAAACAACGCGGTCATTCCGCAAGGAGGGGTAGATTCATGAACATGAAAGAAATTGCAACAGGATTACAGCACATCGGCGTTCCCACCGGAGATATGGATGCGACCATCCGTTTCTACCATGCACTGGGATTTGAGACCATCTTTGAGACCGTCAATGCAGAAGCAGGCGGACGGGTGAATTTCTTCAAACTGGGAGATCTGGTCATTGAGACCTATGAGACCAAAGAGCCTAAACTGATGCCGGGCGCGGTAGATCACATTGCCATCAATGTAAAGGATATTGAGGAAGCGTTCCGCTTTGTCAACGAGGCAGGCCTGAACAACACCAACGATACCATCCATTCTCTTCCGTTCTTTGAAAATGGTGTCAAATTCTTCACCATCGAAGGCGCTAACAAAGAAAAAGTGGAATTTAACCAGTTCTTGTAATTATTCAGAGCCATGCACATGCCCGTAAATATGTGATTCATGCTTGCATGAAAGAACATATTTCGGTGCATGCATATGGCGAGAAGCCATACATGAGCAAAAAGTCGCTGGATGTCCGGGGGACATCCGTTTAGCGAGGACCGTAGTGAAACAGAGACAGCTGCGTAGCAGCGGTTTTGCGAATGGGCTCTGAATAACTACTTCACCAATGGAAACTCAATCGTAATCACAAAATCATTTCCCTCCTGTTTCCAGGTAAAGGTTCCTCCATGGTTTTCCATAATTTTCCGGCAGGTTTTGAGACCAATCTGTGTGCTCTCTGTCCGTTCTCTTCGGTCACGAATATGATTCGTGACCTGGATATGCAGCATATCCAGTTGCTCCGAGGCCGCGACCCTGAGAGGATACGCCGGATCTCCATATTTCTTCAGATTGGAAATCAGGTTATCCATAACACGCTGCATATATTCGCTGTCTACCTGCACGCTACCATTCAGTTCCCCGATCTGGCACTCAATGGTACCGCCGTGATCCTGCCAGTCAAAGAACTGACCATTACAGAGATCCTCTGCAAGCTCCACACTGGGAATTTTCTGCAGCTGCAGTCCCTTTTCTTCCCGGCCATAGACAAGAAAATATTCAAAGAGCCGATCTGACACCTTCTTCATTTGGAAAGCTTTTTTCCGGC
>CAVFMZ010000098.1:0-10186 GCA_963623675.1 Firmicutes bacterium CAG:176
TCTCTCTTACCATTTTTCTAAGCTTTGCTGACGTCCGAAGTCTTCTCGGTCTCATCGTCAAATCCATCGTTTTTAACCTCTTTTCTTATCTTATCTGTCCATGCCTTCGCCAGATGATGGTCACTGCCTCCGGCATTGATTCCGATTACCAGATCCCCCTTTGACGCAATCCCCGGGAACTGAAAATCACAGTGTTCCCGATTACTGCACACATTGACCAGAATCTGTTTCTTCCGGCATTCTTCCCAGATTGCCTCGTTGACTGCTCCGTCATCTGTCGCTGCCAGCACGAGAAAGGTATCTTCCGGGATCGTCCCCGGTATGTACGCTTCCGCACGGTAACAAAGCAGATGCTGTCCGGCTGCCGCACGGATGCTGTCCGATGCCTCCGGCGCAAAAACAGTTAAAGACGGCGCAAAAGCCAGCAATGTCTCCACTCTCCGCGAGGCGATTTTGCCGGCTCCATATACAACCATCTTTTTATCAGAAACATCCACAAACAATGGAAAATTCTTGGCCATGTCTCTGTCTCCATGAATCTTCGTATTTTATCCTTTATATTTTACATCTGTTAGATTTCCCGTGTCAACTGTTCCTCCATGTATTTTTCCATCTTCCATCTGACATACTATACACGAGGTGATCAAATTGAATCCATTATCTTCTCATTATACAGAAAATGTCGCAAAACTCCGCCAAATTCTGAAGACGGATCTTAATTTTGACATACAGGAAAAGAACTTTATGGTAGGCGGCCGAGCCGCCAGCCTGTTCTTCATTGAAGGTCTGGTTAAAGATGAAATCCTGGAAAAACTGCTGGAATTTTTCCATGATCTCAAACCGGATCAGCTGGGAAATTCTCTGGAAGATTTCCAGCTGCAGGACTTTCCCTACATCGAAGCAGAAATTCTTACCGATTATTCTCCGGTATTAAAAAATCTTTTATCCGGTGTTTCCTGCCTGTTCGTCTCCGGAATGCCTGGCTGTCTGGCCGTGGACTGCCGGTCCTATCCCGCCCGCAACGTATCCGAGCCACAAAAAGACCGAACCCTGCGGGGCTCCCGGGACGGTTTTGTGGAAACGTTGGTCTTTAACACCGCCCTGCTCCGGCGAAGGATCCGCTCTCCGGAACTCCGTCTGGAAATGGTGGAAGTCGGATCCAGCAGCCGTACAGACATTGCCATCTGTTATATGGCAGACCGGGCTGACAGGGATTGTCTCAGGCAGCTGAAAGAACGGATCGATGTCATCCGTATTGACGCTCTTTCCATGAATCAGGAAAGCCTGGCAGAGCTTCTGCTGCCCGGACACTGGTATAATCCCTTTCCAAAATTCCATCTGACAGAACGTCCGGATGCAGCGGCAGCATCCCTTCTGGAAGGAAATATCATTATTCTGGTGGACAATTCACCCTCCGCCATGATTCTTCCTACTACCCTGATGGCTATCACAGAGGAAGCCAATGATTATTATTTTCCTCCGGTGACCGGAACCTATCTCCGGCTGTCCCGGATGCTCATTACGCTCATGTCTCTGTTAGTGACACCGCTGTTCCTGCTCTTTATAGAACATCCCCAGTGGATTCCGGGAACTTTCTCTTTTATTGCCATCGAGGATCCTATCCACATCCCGCTGATCTGGCAGTTTCTCATGCTGGAACTGTCCATAGACGGTCTCAGGCTTGCCGCCATCCATACGCCGGACGTATTAAGCACCCCGCTGTCCGTCATTGCCGGTCTTGCCATCGGTGAATTTTCCGTGGAATCCGGCTGGTTTAACAGCGAGGTGCTCCTCTACATGGCCTTTGTGACCATTGCCAACTATTCGCAGATCAATATGGAACTGAACTATGCCTTAAAATTCATGCGTATCATCCTTCTGCTGCTCACAGACTGGTTCGGCCTGATCGGATTTCTGCTCGGTCTTCTGGGCATCTTTTTCTCCATGCTCACCTGCCGCACCTTCGCCGGAAAAGGATATCTCTATCCACTGATTCCTTTTAACTGGAAACTTCTGAAACGGCATCTGTTCCGCATGAAGCTCAAAGAGCCAGGCAATTAAAGCATGAATTTTTCAATAATCTCGCGGATTGCTCCATGATTGTTATCATTTTCTGTGACGTAATCCGCAATCGCTTTCACGTCAGGTCTGGCATTGGCAACTGCACAGCCAATGCCTGCCGCCTGAATCATGGAAATATCATTGTACTCATCCCCGGCTGCCAGCGCATTGGCAAGCGGAATTCCCTGCCGCTCACAGAATGCCTTTACTGCATTTCCTTTGGAAACTCCTTTCGGCATGATTTCCATATACTCCTTGCAGCTTAAATAGAGATCCATGGGCTCTTCCTGCCAGGTTTCCAGTTCCGCTTTCAGCGGTTCCAGCCGTTCCGGGTGCTGAATATCACTGGCCAGCATTTTGCAGGCCTCCTCATGCATATCTGTGAGAAGATCACCGACTATTTTATGCTGCATGCCGTTTTTGCGGGTGTAATGGGCCAGTCCTTCCGCTTTTTCATCATCTGTCAGCACCTTGTCCCCTTCATAAGTCTGAATATAGATGCCGCGGTCATGGGCTGCCTGTACCGCTTTTCGCATCTGAGACAGGGTCAGGGTCTTCTGATAGAAGATCTCCCCTGACAGGGCATCCAGCACCATACCTCCATTAAATGCAATGACATAACGCAGGCCAATCCGCTCCAGATCCCACTTTTTCAGAAGGATTCTGGCGCTGGCCAACGGTCTTCCCGTGGTAATGACAACCTCATGGCCTGCTTTTACCGCCACCTCCATGGCTTCATAATTTTCCTTTGGAATCTGCACCTCGTCATTCAGTGTAGTGCCATCCATATCCAGAAACAATGCTTTTCTTTCCATTTTCATAACTCCTCTACATGGGCTCTGCCGGTGTAAACGTCCGGTCATGCACATGTTCTTCCTGCTGTCCTTTTGCCAGTTCTCTGGCATAATCCATAAAATACTGCTGGGCACACAGTGGCTGCTTGCCCCGGCGGTCTACTTTCTCATAGGTGCCGTCCGGTTTCTTCACCTGGGCTTTCAGTGTATCCTTCAGCTGAATATCCAGAATGTGCATCACTTCTTTTTTCAGACGTTCATTTTCAATGGGGAATAAAATCTCCACCCGGCGGTCCAGATTTCGCGGCATCCAGTCCGCACTGGACAGATACACTTCTTCCTCCCCGCCATTCCGGAAATAATAAATCCGGCTGTGTTCCAGAAATGTTCCCACAATGGAACGGACGCTGATATGCTCACTGATGCCCGGAATTCCTACCTTCAGACAGCAGATACCTCGCACAATCAGCTCAATCTCCACGCCCGCCGCACTGGCTTCATAGAGTGCTGCAATAATGCCCTGGTCACAGAGAGAATTCATTTTTGCAATGATATGGGCCGGTTCGCCTTTTCTGGCGTGTTCTGTCTCCCGGTGAATCATCATAAGGAATTTATCCCGCAGCCAGAGCGGTGCCAGAGATAATTTGTTCCAGCTGGCCGGTTCAGAATAACCGGACAGCATGTTAAATACCGCCGTTGCATCCTCTCCGATCAGTTCTGAGCAGGTCAGAAGTCCCATATCCGTATACAGCTTCGCCGTGGAATCGTTATAATTTCCGGTTCCCAGATGCACATATCTGCGGATACCGTCCTCTTCTCTTCGTACTACCAGCGTAATCTTACTGTGAGTCTTCAGACCCACCAGTCCATAGATGACATGGCAGCCTGCCCGCTCCAGCATCTTTGCCCAGGCAATGTTATTTTCCTCATCAAAACGGGCTTTCAGTTCTACCAGAACCGATACCTGTTTGCCATTCTCCGCTGCCTGCGCCAGCGCTGCTATAATCGGAGAATTACCGCTGACCCGGTACAGGGTCTGCTTGATGGCAAGTACCTCTTTATCTCTGGCTGCCTGCCGGATAAAATCCACCACCGGATCAAAGGTCTGATAGGGATGATGCATGAGAATATCCCCTTTCCGGATCTCCTCAAAAATATCACTTTTCCCGGTCAATTCCGGCACCGGCTGAGGCGTATATTTTGGTTCCTTCTGATCCTCAAATCCATCCAGGCCGTACATTTTCATCAGAAATGTCAGATCCAGCGGACCTCCGATCCGGTAAATGCCGTCCTCCTTGATGGCAAATTCCTTCTTCAGAATTTTTAACAGCCGTTTATCTACTTTCTCGTCGATTTCCAGCCGGATCACTTCTCCCCACTGCCGTTTTTTCAGCTGTTTTTCAATTTCTTTTAACAGATCAGACGCCTCGTCCTCATCAATGGTAAGATCTGCGTTTCTCATGATCCGATAGGCATGAACGCAGAGAATATCGTAACTCAAGAATAATTTTTGCATATTCCGGGAAATGATTTCTTCCAGCAGGATCACAGAGCGGACGCCCTTCTCCACATCCGGAATGGGCACGATTCTCGGAAGTACCGCCGGTACCTGCACCGTGGCAAATTCCAGTTCCGCATCTTCCTCATTCTTTTTCTTCAGAAGAGCGCAGAGGTTCAGCGTCTTATTCACAATCAGAGGAAACGGTCTGGAAGAATCCACCGCCATGGGCGTCAGCACCGGATACACATTGGCCATAAAATAATCATCCACGTACCGTGCCTGCTCCGGTGTCAGATTTCGGTAATCCTGTACTACCTGCAGCCCGCACTGGCGGAGTCCCGGAAGTAACGATCGCTGCCAGGTGGAGTACTGGGTATTTACAAACCCATGCACCCGTTCATGAATGGCATCTAACTGCTGCTTCGCCGTCATGCCTGCAATGTCTTTTCCTTTATATTCCGCATTGACCATATCCACCAGGGAGGCAACCCGAACCATAAAAAACTCATCCAGATTAGAAGCGGTAATGCTTAAAAATTTCAGCCGTTCAAAGAGCGGAATGGTCTTATCCCGCGCCTCCCCCAGAATCCGCTCATCAAATCCAAGCCAGCTTAATTCCCGGTTTTCATAGTATTCCTGTCTGGTAAATTCATTTTTCATACTCCGTTCCTCCTACACCAGCCGTTTTGCTTTCAGTTCCGGACGAATGCTGTATACTTCCTCAAAAAACTCCGCTTTTTCCTTAAATAATGCCTGCTCCAGCGTCAGATCTTCGGAGGTATCCACCACAATCTGCATAGTATGGCTGCCTTTCATGGTAACCCGGATATCCTTGATCTTCTGCTTGTGGCTGCGATCCAGCGCATTAGCCACCCGGAGAATGGCTGTTAGTTTGGCGATGGTCAGATACTCCTCCTGTCCCAGAAGAGAACCTGCTGCCAGCTCCTCATAAGACCAGATGGGACTGCTGTTGAACCGGACAATATTTGCCACCATTTCCCGCTCCGCATGGGACAGTCCGATGATCTCCGTGGCCATAATAATGTTGTAGGAACACTCCGATGACTGAGCCATATTAATATATTTTCCACAGTCATGGAGCAGCACGGATATCTGCAGCAGCAGACGCTCTCTCTTATCCAGTCCGTGAATGGATTTCATTTTATCAAAAATGGTCAATGCCAGGCGTTCCATCACCTGGGCATGATTCCGGTTGGTATGATAACGCTTTGCAATATTCCGCGCCGATTCGATAATATCATTTTCAAAATTATGCTGCGGCTTTACGATTTTATGCTTTTCAGCGTAATCATAGGCAAGTCCGTCTCCCAGATCTGTTCCCACGATCACGACATTCTCTGCTCCGGTCTCCTCCAGAAGCCGTTTGTACATAACTAAGGTCGGCAGAAGCAGAGAAATATTTTCCTGGGAAATTCCCAACTGCTCTGACATGACCTGCGGTCCTTTTCTGGAAAAATCATCATAAAATTTCAGAAATTCCTCTCTGGAAATCTGATTGTTTCCCTCTCCACCATGAATATACCGGTTCACATACTGGATATAGCTGCCCACCAGCAAAATATACTGGATATTCCGATCCTTCAGAAACAGTTTCCGATAAGTCCGCAGTTCATTGTTCAACAATTCTTCCATGACGGACGTGTAATGAGCAGTCCGCTCCGCCACATCAGCCAGACGCTCCCTGAGTCTTAACGTACCCAGCCGGATATTCTGGGTGGTCACCAGATTATCCTTGTCAAACAGGGAAATCTGGATACTTCCGCCGCCCACATCCACAATGGCAGTTCCCTGCTCAATGATTTTCTGGAAGGTCTGCTCATTGGATGCAATGGATTTATAGCCCAGGAACCGCTGCTCGGAGTTGCTTAAGATTTCCAGATGCACGCCGGTTCTTAAATAAATCCGATCCAGCAGTACCAGTGTATTCCGCGTCTCACGGATGGCGCTGGTGGCACAGGCCCGGTATTCCTCCACACCGAATTCTTTCATGATTCTCTGAAAATCATTCAGAACACTGCAGAGCTCGTCTACCAGCTCCGTGCTGATCCTGCCGGTTGCATAGGCATCTTTTCCCAGTTCCATCCGATGACGCACATGATTCAGTACCCGAATCTCGTTTCTGGCGGAAAGCTCATAGATTTTCAGATTGACTTCATAGCTTCCCACATCAATGGCGCCGAAAATTTTGCAAGCCATACCATTTCCCCCATTTATATTTTACTGGCGTCCGGTTGTTCCGAAGCCGCCTCTGTCTTTGCCTTCCAGTTTCTCGGTCTCCTCAAAAACAATCTGCGGCTGATGCTCCATAATACGAAACTGGCAGATCCGGTCATTCACATGAATCTCCGTATCTCTCATGGCAAGCGCCGGGAAGAACCACTGGTCGTTGTCTCCGCAGTAGCTCTCGTCGATGAGTCCGCAGCTGTTGGTCTGCAGCAGTCCGAAATTTTTATAGGTGCTGCTTCTCGGAATCACATGCGCCTCATATCCTTTGGGAAGCTCCATGGCAATTCCCAGCGGAATCAGCTTAAACTCGCCCTGCTTCATGGTAATGTCTTCCGCTGCCCGCAGGTCAATCCAGTCGGATTTTCCTTCGATATAAGTCAGTTTCTCGATTTTGTCAGAAAAATATTTAATCTTGATGGTCTCCATTTAATAAAGTCTCCTTATTCACACAAAGTCAGGCGAATGCATTGCCTGACTCTGTTGTTCTTTTTATGCTTTCTTTTATGCGTACAGAACTACTTTTCCAAGTTTTCTCGTCATCTGTACGTCAATGACACGCTGATTGGCGCTGCCCTTCCACGGAAGATTATTGTCTTTCAAATCTTCCATAAATTCGCCGTCCACCAGCACATTGAGATCCTCGATCAGTTCCAAATCACAGATCTCCTCCCACAGATAACCGGTGTACAGCCAAATAGTTTTCTCCGGGAAGCGGGTACGGATCTCCCGGATCAGGCAGGTCAGTTCTTCCCGGTTCCGCTCCAGCAGGGGATCCCCGCCGCTGAAGGTGATGCCGTCCACATAATCTTTCTCCAGTTCCGCAAACACTTCCTGTTTTGCATCCTCATCAAAAGGAATTCCGCCATCCGGATCCCAGGTGATGGGATTCTGGCAGTTTTTGCAGTGATGTGTACATCCAGCCAGCCAAAGTACTACCCTAAGTCCGTCTCCATTGAGCATATCATCCTTTGTAATGTTATGATACCGCATAAGTCTCGCCTCGTTACATCTCGTAATTTTCCAGAATACTCTTTCTTAAAAGAGTCAGTGCATGAATCACCGCCTGTTTCCGTACACTGGAGCGGTCTCCTGCAAAATGATATTCTTCCACATAGACATGGTCGTGTACACAGCAGCCGATATAGACCAGTCCTACCGGATCTCCGTTCTCGCCGCCGTCCGGTCCTGCATATCCGGTGACGCTGACGCAGGCATCGGACTCTGCCATAAAAGCTCCGCCTTTTGCCATCTCTTTTGCCGTCTGTGCGCTGACTGCCGTATATTTTTTCAGAGTAGATTTCTTCACGCCGACCATTTTCCGCTTTGCGCGGTCAGAATAGGTCACAAATCCCTGACGGAATACTTCTGATGCTCCCGGTACATCCGTAAGAAGTGCACTGATCAGGCCTCCGGTACAGGATTCTACAGTGGAGACGGTCATTTTCTGTTCCTTCAGAAGTTCCACAATCGTCTGTTCCAGTGACACATTTTTCTTCGTTGTGAAAATGCTGCTTCCAAAACGGACTTTCAGCTCCCGCACCAGGCTTTTCACCTTCTCCCGCGCATTCTCTTCTTCAGAAGAGATCTGGATCACCACTTCTCCAAATACGCCGTTGATATCAAATTTCACCTGATCCTGTGCAATCAAAAGATCGCTTAACTGTTCTCTGACTTCCGGTACTTCCATTCCGCAGAGCTTCACTGTCTTGGAATACGCTTCGTTCTCCATGTTAAATATCTCCTTCCAGAATCACCTGTTTGTTCTTTACCAGGTAGTCAACCAGTGATACAACCGTCAAAATCAATGCAATCCAGGTAAGCACCAGTCCAATGGTGTCAAATACACCGCCCAGGTTCAGAATCAGTACGATGATCATGAGCATCTGGAAAGTTGTCTTAAATTTTCCCCAGTAGCTGGCCGCGATGACCACGCCATTGTCGGAAGCCACCAGGCGGAAACCGCTGATGATAAATTCACGGCTGATGATCACAATGACCATCCACGCCGGAAGCCGTCCCATCTCTACCAGACAGATCATGGCCGCACACACCAGAAGCTTGTCTGCCAGCGGATCCATGAATTTTCCAAAATCCGTGATAAGATTATATTTTCTTGCAATCTTTCCATCCAGAAGATCTGTAAGACTCGCAATAATAAATACGGCTACCGCCCACAGATCATAACCACTCAGCATCAGTGCTACAAAAGGAATTACCAGGATTACCCGGAACACCGTCAGTTTATTCGGCAGATTCATCGTCAATCTCTCCTATCAAATCATAATCATCCGCACCGGTCACTTTCACTTTTACAAAGTCGCCGGACATAAGTTCCTCTATGGTCTGGACAAACAGATAACCATCCACACCCGGAGCATCTTTGTAAGTTCTTGACACATAGGCATATTCGTCAGCCACTTTTCCTTCGATCATGCACCACAGGGATTTTCCAACCATATCTTCTGCCTTTTCAAAGGAAATCTCCTGCTGCAGCTCCATGATTTCATCACGGCGCTCTTCTTTTACCTCTTCCGGGATCTGATCCTGCATGGTGGCAGCCGGAGTATCCTCTTCCGGAGAGTAAGCAAATACGCCAAGACGGTCAAATTCCATCTCATCCACAAACGCCATCAGTTCTTCATGATCTTCCTGGGTTTCTCCCGGAAATCCGCTGATCAGCGTGGTACGAAGACAGATATCCGGAATCTCTTCTCTTAATTTTGCCACAATGGCTCTTAAATCCGCCTGGGAAGTTCTGCGGCCCATTCTTTTTAAGATCCTGTCAGATGCATGCTGAATCGGCAGGTCCAGATAATGACAGACTTTCGGTTCTTCCTTGATGGTCTGGATCAGTTCATCATAAATTTCCTCCGGATAGCAGTACTGCACACGGATCCAGCGGATGCCTTTAATCTTGCAAAGCTCTTTCAGCAGCAGATGCAGGCTTTTCTTTCCATATAAATCAGTTCCATAAAGGGTTGTCTCCTGAGCAACCAGAATCAGCTCCTTCACACCCTGCTCCGCCAGCTCTTCTGCCTCTTTTACCAGACGTTCCATAGGAAAGCTTCGGTAATTCCCGCGTAGCTTTGGAATAATACAGTACGTGCAATGCTTGTCGCAGCCCTCTGCAATCTTCAGATGGGCATAATGTCCTCCTGTAGTCAGCATTCTTTTCGCCGGAGTCAGCACCAGACGGTCAATATCCTCACATTTGAGCATATGCTCACCGCCCATGGCCTGCTCAATAGCCTCTGCGATACTGTCGTAAGTAGTCGTTCCCAGAACCGCATCGACTTCCGGAATCTCGTCAATAATCTCCTGCTTGTAACGCTGGGCAAGACATCCGGTCACGATCAGTGCCTTACATCTTCCTTCTTTCCGGTATTCTGCCATCTCGAGAATGGTATTAATACTCTCTTCCTTGGCATCTCCGATGAAACAGCAGGTATTTACCACAATGACGTCGGCTTCTGTCTCGTCATCGGTAAATGCGTAGCCTTTGTTTGAAAGCAGTCCCAGCATGACCTCGGAATCTACCAGATTCTTGTCACAGCCGAGAGATACAAATAAAATGTTCATCATA